>JAAZYN010000444.1 GCA_014239625.1 Myxococcales bacterium
ATCACAACCGCACACCGGCAGCCAGACGTCACCGCAGACGTCGGGGCTCTTGGTGCACTCCCCGCTGGCGCCACAGCTCGCTGCGGCGCAAAACTCACCCGACGCGCACTGCGAGTTGGTGGTGCAACCACCCGCGACGCCATCGACCACCGCGTCGCCAGCAGGACCAGCGTCAGTGGCCGCGCCATCGCCGGTGCCGATCCCCCCGTCGGGGTCACCCGTGATCGAGCCGTCCGTGTTCCCGGTCCCCTCTTTGGAGTCGCAGGCAGCCCACGCCACCAAAGAAACGCCGCAGACCGCGGTCATGAATACGCGCTGTAGACCAAGCATCATCCGTCGTCCCCTCTTCGATAGTCCTTCCCAGCTTATCCTTTCCAACATAGCGGCTGCTTCGTCGAAGTTTTGTGTTTTTTTTCATGAGGCCCCTCGAGCGGGGTCGTATCGACATGCGTCAAGCCAGCCGAAGGGGTACCCGCCCGTCAGCGTAACGGATCCGATGCTTGCCATGTGAACCGCCGTCCCCACGCGCGGATCCATGGCGCCATCGCGGCGCCCATGTCCGCGCCCGACCGACCGACCGCACACACGCGCGCTGGGTTGTATGGGGTCCCGGCGCGTGTTCCGCGTAAGCCCGAGGTCACGGGCGCACAGACCTGGAGAGGAACCGTGGGCTGCCCCCCTCGATCAGCTCCTGGGGCCGACCGCGCTGAGGCTCTGGAGCCCCGCCCAGAGCGCCTCGGAGCCGGGTGGCAGCCAGGGCGACCTCGCCGGCTTCCGACCGTCGCCGTCGGTGTCCCCATAGGCCGCGTGTTGGCGACGCTTCGTTTCCGCGTCGCGGGCGAAGCCCCCTGTGCAGCCTGAGGCTGGGTTCAACCGGGGCTCCGGGATCCACGATGAGGGCGCCGAGAGCCAGGTCACGAACGGGTTTGCCAACGTTGGCGGCGTGCGTTATGTCCGTGCTCCGTTAGCTCGATGCGAGGCCCACCATGTCGAAGCCCGAAGCCACGGCGGCCGATGCCACCGCACTTTGCGATGCAAAGGCGACCGAACAGGTCGGAAAGAAGCGTCTGCGACTCTTCGCCGAGCAAATGCGCCGCATCAGGCGATTCGAAGAGCGCGCCGCCCGCGAGTATGCGTCCGGCCGAATCAGCGGTTTTTGCCACCTCTACATCGGCCAGGAGGCCGTGGCCGTCGGAGCCAACGGCGCCACCGAGGCGCACGATCACGTCATCACGGCCTACCGCGATCACGGACACGCGTTGATCCGCGGTGTCAGCCAGCGCGCCGCCATGGCGGAGCTCATGGGGAAGGTCACCGGCTGTGCCCGAGGGCGAGGTGGCTCGATGCACATGTTCGCCAAGGACGAGGGATTTCACGGCGGCCACGGCATCGTCGGCGCTCACATTCCGCTGGCCGCTGGCTTCGGCTTCGCGTCCAAGTACCGCGACGCTGGCGAAGTGACCATCTGCTTCTTTGGCGAGGGGGCCCTCAATCAGGGCGCCTTCTACGAGTCGTTGAACCTGGCCAGCCTGTGGGACCTGCCGGTGGTCTTCATCTGTGAAAACAACGGCTACGCCATGGGCACAGCACTGGAGCGAGCCTCCGCTGTGAGCGATCTCTATACCAAAGCAGACGCCTTCGGCATGGCCGGGGCGATGGTGGACGGGATGGACGTCACCCTGACCTGGGAGTGCGTGAAGGAGGCGGCCGACCGCGCCCGCAACGAGAGCCGGCCAACGTTCATCGAGGCGCGTTGTTATCGTTACCGCGGACACTCCATGTCGGACCCGGCCAAATACCGAACCCGAGCCGAAGTGCAGGAGCGAAAACAGCACGACCCGCTGCTGTTGGCCGAGAACACGCTGGTCCACAAGGGCTGGGCAACCGCGGAGGAGATCGACGCCTGGGACAAGACGGCGAAAGAACAAGCCGCCGACGCCTCCGATTTCGCGATCGCATCGCCAGAGCCCGATCTAAAGGACCTCGGCGAGTACGTCTACGCCGAGCCGCTGCAGTGGACCCCCGATCGCTACACCTTCCCGCACGACCCCGCCACCCGCGAGCATTAGGAGCACGAAACGATGGTAACGCTCTCCATTCGTGAGGCTCTCAACCAAGCGCTCGACGAAGAGATGGCTCGGGACCCCAACGTCTTCTTGATGGGCGAAGAGGTCGCCCAGTATCAGGGCGCCTACAAGGTGTCTCAGGGGCTCCTCGACAAGTACGGCGCCAAGCGCGTCATCGACACCCCGATCACCGAGCTGAGCTTCGCCGGAGTAGGCATCGGGGCGGCCATGTTGGGGTTGCGCCCGGTCATCGAGATGATGACGTTCAACTTCTGCATCCTGGCGCTCGACCAGATCTTCAACGGTGCCGCCAAGATGCGGCTGATGAGCGGGGGCCAGTACAAGGTCCCGATCACCTTCCGGGGCCCCAACGGAGCGGCGCACATGCTCAGCGCGCAGCACTCCCAGGCCACCGAGAACTGGTTCGCCAACGTGCCCGGCCTGAAAGTCGTCATGCCCTGCAACGCCCACGACGCCAAAGGCTTGTTGAAGGCGTCGATCCGAGACGACGACCCGGTCATCTTTCTCGAGTCCGAGATCATGTACGGGGACACGGGTGAGGTCGGCGAGGATGAGGATCTGATCATTCCGCTGGGCAAGGCTGACATCAAGCGGGCCGGCACGGACGTGACCATCGTGGCGTACAGCAAGAGCGTCGGCCACGCTCTGGGGGCGGCTCAGGCGCTGGCGAAAGAAGGGGTCTCCGCCGAGGTCATCGACCTGATGACGATCCGCCCCATGGACATGGCGACCGTCGCGGCGTCGGTCAAGAAGACCAACCGCGTCGTCACCGTCGAGGAGGCCTGGCCCTTTGGCGGCACTGGCGCCGAGCTGGCCTACCGCATCGGACAGTCCTGCTTCGACTGGCTCGACGCGCCCGTGACACGGGTCACCGGGCTCGATGTGCCGATGCCGTACGCCGAGAACCTGGAACACCTGACGCTGCCCAACGCGACCGACGTGGTCGCGGCGTGCAAGGCCGTCCTGTACCGGACCTGAGACGGGGATCTGTATGCCTACCGTAGTCGAGATGCCCCGCCTGTCGGACACCATGACCGAGGGCACGCTGGCGCGCTGGATGCGCGCGGAAGGGGACGCCGTCGCCGCCGGTGACGAGCTCGCCGAGATCGAGACCGACAAGGCCGTACAGGTCTTCGAGAGCTTCGACGAGGGGGTGCTCCTGAAGCAACTGGTCGTCGAAGGCGCCACGGTGCCGCTCGGGACACCTATCGCAGTGCTCGGTGAGGCTGGCGAGGATATCACCGCGCTGGTGGTCGAGCTGAGCCAGGCTGTGGCGACGGCCAGAGAGAGCAGCCCCGTGGAGGCGAGTGCCCCAACGGAGCCAACGCCCAGCGCAGCCCCAGCGCCCGCTCCAGAGGTCGCGACGCCCGTCGCGCCGACGTCCGCCATCACTCCGGCGACCGCTGCAGGGCTGGCGCCACCAGCCCCCATGGACGCCGATGGGCTGCGCGTCAAGGCATCACCGGTGGCCAGGCGAATCGCCGCAGAGCGTTCGATCGACTTGACCACGGTCGCTGGCACCGGGCCTCGAGGACGGATCATCAAGCGCGACCTTGAGGGCCTCGACGCGACCCGGCGAGTTGCCCGCGGCGCAGCCCTCGTGAGCCGCGAGGACACCGTCGAGCGGGCTACCCAGATGCGCAAGACCATCGCGCGCCGGCTGGTCGAGTCCAAACAGGGCGCCCCCCACTTCTACCTGACCATGACGGCGGACTGTGACCGCCTCGTCGCGTTGCGCCGTGAGCTCAATGAGAGCCAGCAGCGACAGAAGATCAGCTACAACGACCTGGTCATGAGGGCCTGCGTGGTGGCCCTCCAGGATCACCCCAAGGTGAACTCGGCGTGGGAAGGCAACCAGATTCGGCGCTTCGGCGGGGTCCACATGGGCTTCGCGGTGGCCCTCGAACAAGGCCTGATCACACCGGTCGTCCGGGACGCCGATCAGAAGAGCCTGGTCGACATGGCCATCGAGGTCCGCGCCCTGGCCGCGCGCGCTCGGGATGGACAGCTGGAGAGCGCCGAGTACACGGGCAACAGCTTCTGCGTGTCGAATCTGGGGATGTATGGCGTCTAACACTTCACCGCTATCATCAACCCGCCAGCCGCGTGCATCATGGCCGTGGGCGCTCTGCGCAA
>JAAZYN010000445.1 GCA_014239625.1 Myxococcales bacterium
GGCGTGGCCGGCAACACGATCTTACGCCTTGACGGAGATCGCCTGACGCGGCACGACACCGGCACCACGGTCGCTACACTTGCCGCCGGGCGCACCTGGCTGTCGATGGGACGTCACCTGGGTTGCGGCTTTTATCGCGCCGGGCGCTTGATCCACTGGTTCACCTTCCGCAGCGACCGAGCGGGCATGCGGCCACTGCAGCTGCCCGACCTCCCCGGGCGCCTGATGGACGCCGCGGCGTACTGCGGCGAAGCTCGGGTCGCGGTGCAGCTGGAGACCGACGACGGCGGTGAGACACACCGCGAGGTGTTCGTCTTCCGCGCCACCGGCGAGCTCCTCGGACGCTGGCCGCACCCGCAGGGCCCCGTAGGCGGCGCCTGCCTCACCCCGCGGGCGCTGCTGATCCCCACCGATGACGGGATCATGCGCCTGCGAGTCGGCGAAGGGGGGCTCGGCGACCCCGTCGTGTTCGAGGACACCGAGCCGTACGTGAGCGCCGAAGACCGCCTGCTGCCGGGCCTCGACGGCAGCGTCTACGTGGTGGGCCCTCTCACCATCACTCACCTGCGGATGACCGCATAACCCAAGGAGCGTACTCATGATCCCGACCACCACCCCTGTCCCCGACTACTACCATCCGTCGCAGGTCCCCGAGCTCTACGTGGAGAGAGCCGGCCTGGTGGCGCAGCACGCCGAGACCTACCGTGTCACCCACGGCATCGCCCCGGCCAACGACGATGACCTGCGCATCGCGGCCTTCGGCATCGACTGCCAGGTCGGCTTCTGTCAGCCCACCGCGAGCCTGTTCGTGCCTGGAGCGGTGGCCGACACGCGACGCACGGTGGAGTGGCTGTATGCCAACGTGGCCAAGATCACCGGGCTGCACTTCTCGATGGACACCCACCGCGTGTTTCAGGTGTTTCACCCGGCCTGGTGGGTCGACGACGACGGCAACCACCCGGCCCCGTTCACGCCCATCAGCTACGACGACGTGGTCAGGGGCCGCTGGAAGCCGGTCGCCCACCCACGCGAATGCCTCGAGTACACCAAACGGCTCGAAGAGCAGGGCAAATACACCCTCACCATCTGGCCCTACCACACGCTGCTGGGGGGCACGAGCCACGCGCTGGTGCCTGCGCTGATGGAGGCCGCGATCTTCCACAGCGTGGCGCGGCGGCGACAGACCCACTTCGAGACCAAGGGCACCCACGCGCTGACCGAGAACTACTCGGTGCTGTCGCCGGAGGTGACGGAGCTACGCCAACGGGTGGTCGGCGGGTTCAACGCGCCGTTCTTCAAGCTGCTCATGGATTACGACCGGATCTACGTGTTCGGCCAGGCAAAATCGCACTGCGTGTTGTCGACGCTGCGCGACATCGAGTCCCACATCACGACCACCGATCCCGCGCTCGCCGATAAGATCTACATCCTCGAAGACGCCACCAGCCCGGTCCCCGCGCCCCCCATCGACCCGCTGCCCGCGGGGCTGGACTTCCCCGCCATAGCCGACGCCGCGTTCGAGGACTTCAAGCGCGCCGGGATGCACATCATCACCACCGAAGACGCCATCGCGGCGTAGGAGCGAGACCATGACCCACAAAAAAAACGTCCCCACCATCGACCTGGACGCCCTGTTCGACGGCGCCGTCTCCAGCGGCCTGGTCAGTCAGGACGTCATGACCACGCTGAGCGGCGACCTCGGCAGCTTCGTCGTGGCCGGCGCCGCGGGCCGCGCCCTGGAGGACCTGGACGCTGCAGAGGTCACGCTGGTGACCCTCATGGTGGACGTGTCCTCGTCCATCTTCGGCAATCAGCTCGCGGACGCGGTGTGCGAGGCCCAGAACCTGCTGCTCGACAACCTCCAGACGTCACCCCAGGCCGACGAGCTGATGCTCGCCCTGTGGCTCTTTGATGACCAACAGCGGGTCGTCCACGCGTACGTGCCGGTGGAGGACGCGACCCGGCTAGACGGTAACAACTACCTCGGGGGCGGGGCGACGTCGCTCTACGACACCTGGATCGACGGCCTCATGGCCAACGTGGCCTATGCCCAGCAGCTCCGGGATGGCGGCACGCCGTGTAGGAGCCTGGCGGTCGTCATCACCGATGGCGAGGACACCACGTCGCGGCGCTCGGCGGTCGACTGCGCGAGGCTCAGCCGGGACGTGCTGGCGAGCGAGCGGTTCACGCTGGGCTTCGTCGGGGTAGGGGCGGTCGTCGACTTTCGGTCCGTCGCCAGCGCCATGGGGCTCCCTGACGACTGCGTCGCCGTAGACATCGATCCATCACCGGAGAGCCTCAAGCGGCTCCTACGGCAGGTGTCGATGGCCGCGATTGAGCTGAGCGTCGGCTCGCTCTCCACGGCCCGCGGGTTCTTCTGATGCCGGCCCCCGGCCAACCATCGGCTGGAGCCCAACAGCGTGGAAACATGCCGGTTGGATAGACCTCGGCGGATCGGATGCTAGAGTGGCCACGTGTCTTGCCTGCCCCGAATCCGCCGCGCCCTGCCGATCATCGCCGCGCTGGGCCTCACCCTGCCGGGAGGCGTCGCGGACGCCAAAGGTGGCAGGCGCGGCGCGACAAAGACCCAAAAGCCCGGGAAGCGACGAGCGGCGACCGGACCCGGTGAACGGCGCAAGGGCATCGAGCGACCCAAGCGCGACAAAGAGCGCGGCAAAGACAAGAGGACCCTGGTCAAACGGCAGGTCACCGAGCGGGGCTGCCACCTCCGAGGGCACACCAGGACCCGCCGGTCGCTGCTGGCCTGGCGCAACACGAGCCAGCTGATGAACCTGGAGGTCTGGGGAGACACCAAGCGCTACCGGCCGGGACAGAAAGTCTTCTTCTTCTTCCGCTCTCCCCGCGACGTCTACGTCACGCTGTTCTGGATAGGGCCCAACGGTGACATCGTCATCCCTCTCAGCAACACGCGCATCGAGGCGAACCGGGACGTCCGTATATGGACCGGGGGCATCGTCGTCCCCCCCCTGGGCCGAGAGCGCTGGGTCGCGGTCAGCGCTCTGGAGACGATGCCGATGAGGTGCAACCAGGGCGACTCCAACTGGCTCGCGACGATCAAGGCGTTCAAGGCCATCCCGCATGGCGTGGGGCGGTGGGAGGTTCACTCCCAGTAGGGCCAAGCGCGCGTCGCAGGACGGGCCCCATCATCGGGGCCATCAATGGATGGCGATCTGACCCAGGTCGACGACGGCTCCGATCCCCAGCTGGCTCGCGAGCTGCTTGCCCACCACCTGGCCCACTTCGTCGTCGCGCTCGGCCAGCCCCTCCAGGTACCTCATCACGTCCGTGGACCCCACCGCGATCAGCGCCTGAACCGCGGCATACGTGCTGTTGCCTCCCTGCTCGACGACGTCCTTGATATGGGAGATGGCTCTCGGATCGCCGGTCCTGGCGAGACCGTAGACGACCCTGCGCTGATCGGTCTTCTCCAGCGTCGGGAAGGCCGCGATGAGGGCATCCGTCGCAGCCTCGCTCTGATTGCTCTGGAGCGCGGAGAGGGCAGCCCCCCGCACGGTCTCGTCGTCGTCATCGATAGCGGCGACGACCGTAGCGACGCTCTCCCGATCGCTGAGCGCCCCGATGACGCTGATGGCCGCCGCGCGGCGGCTGGGCCGCTCGGAGCGCAGACCGGCGACCGCCTCCTTCTTGAAGTCACCGGCCCGGGACCAGGCCATGGTGCGCAACAAGGTGTCGCCCTCCGGCGTGTCCTCTCTCACCACCTCCTGCACGTAGTCGCGGGCGGCGGCGTCCGGTGAGCTGGCCAACGACATCAGCAACTCGCGCCGCTGCACCTTGTTGGTGCTGCTCCGTGTGAACGCCACCAGGGACGCGAGGCCCGCCTGGCTCCCCGACCTGACGATGGCGCTGGCGACATCAGCCGCGACCGGGTTTCGGGCACGGGCACGGGGCACACCACGTTTCAGCGGCGCCGGAGGTCAATTCCAGCCTGAGCAACGCAGCCAGCGGCGAAACAAGGCCCCGAATGAACGCACGAACTCGCGTGACCGGACACCCGCCTTGCCCTCAGGCCTCCCGCAGATCGGCCTCGAGCGCCTCCCGCTGTGCCTGGCTGAGCTCGGCGCGCTGGCGGTACAGCTCGAAATCGCAGCCGAGGGCGACCGGAGCCCGACCCCCGAGGTCGAAGCGGAGGTACTGGACCGAGGACAGCCGGGTCTCCCCGACCTGTCGCTCGTCG
>JAAZYN010000446.1 GCA_014239625.1 Myxococcales bacterium
AACACTCTCGCGCTCGACCTGCGATACGCCGTTCGCAGTCTGATGAGCAGGCGCGGCTTCGCGCTCGCCGACGAGGCCTCCCAGGACGACGTGCTGCTGCGTTTTCAGACCGGCAAGGCCGGCGTCCGAGGGTTCGACACGCGCCGCTTCTTCGACCTCCTCATGACGCTGGCCCTGGAGGGCTACATGGGCCATCCGGTTCACGGCGGAAACGCTGGCGCGGTGGCCTGGCGGAGCGTGGGGATCGAGTGGCCGGCGACGCTGGGGACCCACCGCCGACGAGGGCACCCGTGAAGACCTACGCGCCAAGCGACGAGGTCGACGTGTGCGTGATCGGGAGCGGCGCCGGCGGCGGCCCTGTGGCGTACGAGCTGGCCCGAGCCGGCGCACGGGTGGTGGTGCTCGAGAAGGGCCCCTGGTACACGGCCAAGGACTTCGTGCACGACGAGATCGGGATGTGCCGCCGGGACTTCTTCGTGCCCAGGGTCAGCGACGAGCCGCGGGTTCACTATTGGCGGGATCGACCGCGCCCTACCAAGGGCGTCGACGCCTGGATCTCCTGTTGCGTCGGCGGCGGCACGGTCCATATGAGCGGCTACGTCTTCCGGCTGCACCCCGAGGACTTCGTCATGGCCACGCGCTACGGCGCGAGGGTGTCGGGTGCCTCCCTGGCGGACTGGCCCATCAGCTATGACCAGCTGGCGCCATACTACGACAAGGTCGAGAGGGTGATCGGGGTGAACGGCGTGGCCGGCGCCAACCCCTTCGAGCCCAAACGCAGCGCCCCCTTCCCGTATCCGCCGATGGCTCATCACCCGCTGGCCGGGCTGGTCGACAAGGGGGCTCGAGCCCGCGGGTTGACGGCGTTTCCGACGCCGCGGATGATCCTGACCCGCCCCAAGGGCGACCGGAACGCCTGCGCCTACCATCCCTTCTGCGGGAGCTACGGGTGCGACACCGGGGCCAAGGGGTCGACCCTGGCCTCGGTGATCCCCGCCGCCGTGGCCACAGGCCGATGCGAGGTGCGCGCCGGCTGCATGGCGTTTGCCGTGTCGCGGTCGGCCGCGCATCCGGACCGGGTTCAGGGTGTCCGCTACTACGACCCGTCCGGCACGCCGCAGGAGCAGAAGGCTCGGGTCGTGGTGATGAGCGCCTCGGCCATCGAGTCTGCGCGGTTGTGGCTCAACAGCGAGCTGCCAGACCCCTCGGGCCAGGTCGGCAAGCACCTGACCCTGTCGACCCTGGGCAAGGGCTACGGCGTCTTCGACATCGGGTCGCTGCCACCAGAGATGACCGTCGAGGTGGGCGCCGGGGTGCAGCACCTGCAGCGGTCACTGCAGGACTTCTACCTCTTGAAGGACCAGGCCGGCGGCTACGACAAAGGGGGGACGGCGGTCTTCCAGCTGGTGCACACCAACCCCATCTTCGCCATGGAGCGGCTGGCCAGGCGCGCCCGACCGAAGCTCTGGGGGGCCGACCTCATGAGGGCGGTGAAGCGCTACTACGCCGAGGTCCGGGAGCTGGAGTTCGAGCTCTTCGGCGAGTTTCTTCCGAACCCCGGCACCTTCGTGGGCGTCTCCGACGACGTGAAGGACACCTGGGGAATCCCCGTAGCGGAGGTCCACGCGGCGCCGCACCCGGCCGACACGGCCAACTCCCGGCGCATGGTGCAGGAGTGCGTGGAGGTCTTGAAGGCCGCCGGCGCGACCGAGACCGGGGTGGAGTCCGTGGGCGGGACCACCTGGGTCTTGCAGCACGGGACCTGCAGATTCGGCAGCGACCCTCGGACCTCGGTGCTGGACGTGAACTGCAAGGCGCACGCTCTCGACAACCTCTACGTCGTGGACGGCAGCTTCCTGCCGACCTCGGGTGGGGTGCCGACCACCCTGACCATCATGGCCAACTCCTTTCGGGTCGCCGAACAGCTGATCGGCGGTTTCAAGAAGCGGCAGCCGCCTTGAGCTCGGCTCTTCTTCGCCACCCCGGCACGCCGCGCCCGACTCAGGGGTGCTTCAGGAGCGCTTCAGGGGGGGCACGTGATGAAACGGAAATTGACCGGGTACCGGTATCGCTTTCCGTCGTTCGCCGCCATGCCGTCCACGATCGTGAAGATGAGATCGAGCACGGCCAGACCAACGATCAGGACGAAGCCTATGGACACGAACACCAGCGGGATAAAGGGCAGCATGAGGAGCAACATCGTCAGCTGGAAATTGAGCGCCTCCTTGCCTTGATCGGCGACCGCCTCGAACTCGTGTTTCTTCAGCTGCCAGACGAGCAGCGGGCCGAGGATGGAGCCGAGCGGAAAGACATAGCCGGTGAGGGCCGAGAGGTGGGCGAACATCGCCCATTGGCGTTCCTGCACCGACTGGGTTTGCGCCGCCGCCGGGGAGCTGGGCTGCTGATCCGGTGGTGGCTGGGCCGCCGCGAGCATCGGACGGCCGCAGCTGGGACAGGCCGGCGCAGCGTCCGAGATCTCTTTGTGACAATCAGGGCAGGTGATCAGCGGCATGTCCACACACTATTGGCGGTGTTCGTTTGCATCCGGCTCGATAGTGGCGGGCGAGCGGCGTCGCTGGCAAGGACCGAGGGCGCAGGACTGGCAGCGTCAATTCACGCCCGAAGGGTCGTCGAGGGCCGTCGAGAGCGGGCCGCAGGCGAGCGAACACTGGGATTATCACAGCGTCATGCCAGAACAATGGCATGCCGCGGGGCTCCCGGCCCCAGCGTGGCGGTCCGGCAGCCGGCGCACGTTGAGAGCGTCGATGATGTCCCTGTGGTCGCCCCGTGACTTGGATCATCGGCGCCGCATCTATCGCTGTGATCGCGGTGATCTGGAACCTCCAGGACTCCGGTAGGGCGAACGTTCAGATTCGTCTGGCGGCGCGGGAGATCGGCCTCGAGTACGCCGAACACGACGGCACCGCCATGGCATCCGGAGCGGTCGGATCGTTGCACGTGCAGATCACCATCGACCGTCCGACCCTGTCGGTGACCGTCACCGCGAGAGACCTTCCGGGCCTCCGCCTCGACCATGAGCAGTTCGGGGACGCGCTACGGCCCGAGGCGCTGACCCCCGCGGCCCTCGCGTGCCTGCCCTCCGAGCTACGAACAAGGCTGCTCGACGCGCCCGCGAGCACGACAGTCTCGCTCATCGGTCGCCGCCTGACGATCACCGGTAGTACGTTCTCGGACCCTTTGGTCTTTCACGAGCTCCCCAGGCTCGCCGTCGCGATCGGCACATTTCTTCGTCAGTGCACCGCAGGGCTGTCCCAGCGTCTGGCGCACTCGGCCAGCTACGACCCGGATCCGGCCTTCAGGCGCCGGGCCGCCCGCGCCCTGTTTCGACGGGCCAACACGGGGGATGAGCGCGACGAGGTCATCGCCCGCGGCGTCAACGCGCCGGACCCCGCGATGCGACTCCTCTGCGCACAGCAGATGGGACCCGCCGGGGACGAGGTGCTGCTTCATCTGGCCCAGAGCGGAGCGGTCAGCACAGCGATTCGGAGGGAGGCCATCCGCGCGCTCGAGCCCCGGGGCGAGACGCAGCGGCAGGCCCAATACGACATCCTCGACGCCCTGTTCGGGCGGGCCCCCAGTGGCTTGGTGCCCGACATTGTGCGCGCTGTGGCGAAGATGGACCGAACGCTGTCGCTGCGGAAGCTGTTCCGGAAGCTCCACGCCGTCGGCCCTGTCGATGCAGCGGTGGCCATCCTCGGTCACGCCGGCCACCACGGCGCAGCCGCGTGCAGCTTGCTCCTCCACGCTCTGAACCACGAGCGGCGGGAGGTTCAGGCGGAGGCAGCGAAGCTCCTCGGGGAGCACGGTGACCACGCCTGTATCCCAGCGCTGGCGACCCTCGCCGCCGGCCGAGCGGCGCCAGAAGTGAAAACCGCGGCGCGGGCCGCCGCCGGATCCATTCAGGAGCGCCTGGGCCTGGTCTCGGGTGGCCTCGCCATCATGGATGACACCACGCATGGCGCCGTGAGCGTCGCCGCAGCGACCGCAGGCGCGCTCTCCGGCAGCTGAGCGCCCGGCGCGGACCCAGGGGCGTGAACCGGAGCCGGTGGGTGACCACGTCCCGGAGCCTGGCGCCCCCGAGCCAGGGACGTCGCGGCTCTCCGGCAGCCCCGGCATCCCGGCGCCACGGTCGTTCAAAGAGGCGCGTGCACAGAGGAGGAGCCGGTGGGTGACCACGTCCCGGAGCCTGGCG
>JAAZYN010000447.1 GCA_014239625.1 Myxococcales bacterium
TCGCGTCCGGCGGCGACACCACGTCGGGCTCGGGTGCATAGGGGACACAGGGCGCGCCCTGGGGCTGAGAGCCCGGCGGGCACTCCAGGTAGGTGATGGTGTCACCACACCCCGGCGCCGCGAACAACGACAGGTGCAGAGTCAGTGCGATGGAGGTCGGGCGCAAGAACATCGGCCGGAGTATAGCCTTCGCTGAGGCCCCGCGGCAAAACGCAGCCCTTGTTCCCAGCACGCGCCAGAGGTACACCGAACTCATGGACTCCAGATCCGCCCGCATCGTCATCGCCATCCTCACGGCCTCCGCTTGGGGGTGCCCGGCGGCAGCCCCTCCGCCAGCGACGGACACGTCGGGCGACGACACCGCGACCGTTCAGCCGGTGCCTCTGGGTGAGCAGTGTCGAGCCGATTCGGACTGCGTCGCCGGGCTCTGTCTGTACAGCGAGTACGGCCCCCCGTTCTGCACCCGAGCCTGCGAGACCGAGGGACAGCCCTGCGACGCTGGCCCCGACATCCCCTCCGGCGGCAAGACGCTGTGTGTGTCGTACGAAGACCCTCCGACGCCGCAGACCCCGAGCTTCAAGGGTGACCTCTCCAGGTTCTGCGTGCGCCGCTGCGTGGACCTCGAAGAATGCGAGTCCCACAACCGGAATTGGGAGGCGTGCGACGTCCCCAAGTGGCTGGGAGACCCGATCTATCCGAACCTGGGCTCGCTCAAGGTGTGCCTGGCGCCATCCTATCAAGGTAAAGACCCGGTCGACCCGGCGACCTGCGACTGGGAAAAGACCGTCACACCGCAGTTCAACAGCGAGGCCAACCTCTGCCGGAGCTACTGCCAGTATCTGGACAAGTGCAAGGAGATCGCGACCGGTGCCGACATGGCGTGTTGCCAGTGGGGGTGCTTCAATCGAATGGTCTCCAACGGGCAGAAGAACGACGCCTGGTATGATCAGGTCAAGTGCCACCTGGACGTGCACGCCGCCTATCCAGACGTGGCGCAGGCCAACAGCTGTAGTCAGCCGCCCGTCGAGTGCTGCCCGAACAGCTCGGGATGCCCTGATTTCCCCGAGAACCCCACGCCACCCGCGGCGGAGTAACTAACGGGCGCCTGGGGCTCCGGCGAGCAACCAGGTGACCAGCAGGTCCAGCTCGTCGTGGGTCAGATCGGGGTACGCTGGCATGGCCTTCTTTGCGCTCTGGATGGTCAACGAGCCGCCGAAGTACGACTTGTGGCTCGCGTTGCGGATGAGGCCCCGAAGCCACTCATAACCTTGGAAGCCGACGAGATCGGGGCCCGGCTGGGGTTCGTAGTCGTCCGACAGCGGGTCGACCTTCGGGTGGTTGTGGCAACTCTCGCAGTCGCCCTCCGAAAAAACATCGGCGCCACGCTTGACCACCTCCGGGTTGAAGTCATGCGCTCGCCCCGAGAGGCTGGTGAGCCACGCGACGACCGCATGCATGTCGGCCCCGTCCCCCTCCCACTCCGGCATCTCGTCGTTGAACACCGTGCGCCCGAAGAACTCGTCGCTGTTGGGATCCTTGATGAATCGCGCGAGCCGCTCGGGGGAGCCGTATTCCACCAACGACGGCGCCGTGCGCTTGTGCGCCTCGCCCTCGTCGTTCGTCGTGTCCTCTCCGTGGCACGACTCACAGCCCTTGTCGCGGTACAGGCGCAGACCCTCCATGAGGACGACCCGGCCTCGGGCGTCGATGCCCTCGGCGCGTGCCGCCAGGCTGTTGGCCAGCCGGGCCTCGGCGTCGGCCTTTTCACGCCCCCGCTGGAACGACTCGCTGTTGGCATCGTTGCTCATCGCCACCGCGGTCAGCGCGCCGGCGCCGATGAGCATGCCAAAAAACGGGATGGCCACCTTCTTGGAAGGGAACGCGCGCTTGCCGTCCATGCGCCTGTCTAGAAACGGCAGCAAGAACAAGAACCCGAAGGCCAGCCCGGGGATCACTACGGTCCCGATGAGCGCCATGGGCCCTTCGAAGTATTTCAGCAACTGGAACAGAAAGAGGAAGTACCACTCCGGGCGCGCTTCGTACCCGCTAGACGGGTCCGCCGGGGCTTCGAGGCTGACACCCACCGTCAGCACCAACGCGACGACGCAGAGCAGCACCACCGCGGAGAAGACGAGGTCGTAGAACACCTGGTAGGGCCAGAACAGCTGCGCGCCCTTGTCCTCGATCTGGGCGTCGCTCAGCTTTGGGGAGACGGTCACGCCGTGTCTCCGGAACAACGCCACGTGACCCACGATGAGTAACGTCAGCGACAGCGGAAGGACAAACACGTGGAGCGCAAAAAACCGGGTGAGGGTCTGGTTGCCGTACTCGGGGCCCCCCTGGAGAATGGATTGGATGATCCCCCCGCCGGGGGTGCTCTCCATGATCGAGGTCGCGACCTGCGTGGCCCAGTAGCCCTTCTGATCCCAGGGCAGCAGGTAGCCTGTGAGCCCGAAGCCCAACACCAGCAACAGCATCACCACGCCAATGATCCAGTTGAGCTCGCGTGGCTTTCGGTAGGCGCCGTACATGAACACCTGGGTCATGTGAAGGACGCACAGGACGATCATCGCGCTGGAACCGAAATGATGAACACCGCGGACCAGCCAGCCCAGGGTCATCACGTTCTGGATGTGATAGACCGAGCCCCACGCATCGGTGGCCGAAGGCGCGTAGACCGTAGCCAGGGTCACCCCGGTGACGACCTGAATCGCGAAGGTGAACAGCAGCGCGCTGCCGAAGACGTATGCGAAGCGAGCGCCGCCGGCCACTCCAGGAGGTCCAGGCCGCGCGGCGCCGGGTTGGCCTCGCCGGTGTCTTTGTCCCGCTTTTCGCCATCGGGCCCAAAGGCGGAGTTGTGGCACGGGCAGGCGAAGCCTCCGCTCGCGACGGGGTTGACCGCACACCCCAGGTGAGGGCATTTCGCCGAAAAGACCCGGAACTTCCCGTCCGACTCACGGCGCACCAGGATGGAGCCCACCGGCACCCCACGATGGCTCAGCCAGGCGTCCTTTCGATCGTCTTTGACCACCACCCGAACAAACGGGCCTCCCGCGCTGAAGCGGTCCACCGGGGCCACGGCCAGAAACCGCCTCTCCTCTTGCTCCTCGTCATCATCGCCGTCCAGCACGGGGTGCAGCACCACGCTCAGCGCAGGGACCGCCACGGCGCAGGTGACGCATGCGCCCAAGGCATGCGTCGCGGCTGCGATGAACCGCCGCTTGGATGGGTCCTCGGGGGCGTCTCGGGCGGCAGCTGTCCGCGGGCCATCGGCCGGACCGTCCGACGTCGCAGAGTCGGACGCCGGCGCCTCGGGGACGCGATCGGAACCCGCGTCGGCCTGCACCTCGGAGTCCGCATGAGGAGCGTCGGCGTCCGTCGGCGCCGTGGTCTGAGGTCTCTGGTCTTCGCTCATATCTCTACCTCACGGTTCCGGCTCCGCATGGTAGGCGCCAGGACGCACCAACCAGCTTGTCCGCGATGCAGTGCGGCTGCGAGTTACCTTACGCGGCTAGTGTGACACCCGTGTCATGTTGTGCGCGACCGCACAACGACATGTGCCCGCTCCCAAAGGCGTAACTCACTGAAATCACGATCGCCGCGGGAAAAAAAACCGCTGGCACGCCGCTTGCTACTGACTTGGAGTGTGTGTGTGGGCACCCGAGCCGTGACGGACCGGGTGATTCCCTAAGTTCCTCCTGATGGTTGGAGACGGCGGCTCAGTCGATCGACGGGCGATACGGGCCGCCGTCTCAATTTTCCTGGACACCCACCGGGGCACACGCGACGGCGCACACGCGACGACCCACCGGTGCGCGGGAGAGACCACACCGGCACACCAGCGCGGGTTCTTTTTGTTGACAGCGCGAGTCAACGGAGCGACGTCAAGGCATGCTCCTGACTGCGTTGAAGTGTTCTCTGGCAGCGTGCGCTGTGACCCTCATCGGAATGGGGCCGGCGTGGGCCGACAGCGTGACGAAGACCAAGAAAGTGGTGGTCCGCCCGGGCGACAGCCTGGGTCGCATCGCCGCTCGCCACAAGGTCGACATCGACGACCTGCGGCGCTGGAACCGGCGAAAGATCGGCAAAAACGATCTGATCCGGCTGGGCGACACCCTGGAGATCCGCGTCAAGGTGGAGGGCGCCGCCGCCGAGGCCATCAAGAGAGAACGCGCCAAACAGACGGCCACCGCGGCAGAGCAGACG
>JAAZYN010000448.1 GCA_014239625.1 Myxococcales bacterium
ATGGATCGTATCGTCTACTGCCCCGTATGAACACGTCGCAGCACAACACCTCCCTCGCTTGGCCCCTGGCCGCGGTCGTCAGGCTTGAATGGGCCCACGCCAGGCCCGCGCCCGCGCGCCTTGGCGGGGAGCAAACCGCGGCGGTTTTGAAGCCGCGCACTCTCCACACGGGGCATTAAGCCATGGATCGCCTTGCGCTGTTTGCCGTGCTCGCCGTCGGGGTCGGGGCATGCGCGTCCACCCCGAAGCCTCCTGCCCGACCGAGCACAGGGGCCATCCAGGTCCTCAACACCACCGACCGTTGTCCGGTGTCGCGCACGCTCCCCGTCACCATCGGCGGCGAGTCGCTGGCGCCGCTGGCCCCAGGGACGACCTTGACCCGGGTGGTGCCCGTGGGCCAGCACAGGGTGGAGGTGGGGCCCCACGAGGTGGTGGCGCGTGTCGCCGAGGGCGAGACCTGGCGTCACGCTCAGGGCTGTGCACACCGCCGCACCCTCGGGGGAGAGGCGGGAGCGCGCCTGACGTTGTCGGTGCGTCCGCACGCGTGCCGGAGCGGGTCACATGGGGTCATCGCGTGGTTGTTGGACGGGGACGCGTTGGCTCGACAACTGCCCGGGGCCGCCACGCGCGTCGTGCGGATCCCCCCAGGCTCCCATCGCTTGGTGGCGATGCAAGGCGACAGGGTGGTGTTGGCCGATGACCTCACCATCGACGCGGCCGGCGAGGCAGCCCGCGCGGTCGGGTGCGGGGCGACCCAGGGCGCCGAGCGCCCCAGAGTCTTTCCCTTGACGGTCCATTACGCCCCACCGGAGGGTTGCCAGACGCCGCTGCTAGCTGGTTTCGCGGGCAAGGTCATCAAGCTGCGACCGCAGACGGCGTATACGGCGTACCTGCCCGCCGGCCGGCATCAGCTGGTGGTGGCGGGTCGGCGCGAGACGCGCACACTCGAAACCGCGGGTAGTGTTGTGCGGCGTGCCCAGTGTATAGAGACCGTTCCATCCGACGGAGCAAGGAAGACGACGCCGTGAGCCTCAGTATCTACAACACGATGACCCGCGCCAAAGAGGCCTTCACCCCGCAGGTCGAGGGGAAGGTGGGGATGTACGTCTGTGGCGTGACCGTCTACGACCTGAGCCACATCGGCCACGCTCGGGTTTACGTCGCCTTCGACGCCGCCTATCGGTACCTGCAGCATCTCGGGTACGACGTGACCTACGTCCGCAACTTCACCGACGTGGACGATAAGATCATCAAGCGTGCCCAAGAGCGCGACGAGGATCCCATCGCGTTGGCGGCGCGCTATATCGACGAGTTCTATGTCGACATGGACGCGCTGGGTTGCCTGCGGCCGGAGGTCGAGCCCAAGGTCTCCACCCACATCGTCGAGATCATCGCCATGATCGAGAACATCATCGCGAATGGACACGGCTACGTGGTGGATGGCGACGTCTACTTCGACATCGACAGCTTTGGCGAGTACGGCAAGCTCTCGAAGCGGTCCCTCGACGACATGCGGGCCGGCGAGCGGGTGGCGGTCGACGACCGCAAGAAGAACCCCTTCGACTTTGCGCTATGGAAGTCGGCCAAGCCTGGCGAGCCCACCTGGGAGAGTCCGTGGGGCGCCGGGCGCCCTGGCTGGCATATCGAGTGTTCCGCGATGAGCGAGAAGCATCTAGGGATGGGGTTCGACATCCACGCGGGCGGTAAAGACCTGATCTTCCCGCACCATGAAAACGAGGTCGCCCAGTCTGAGGCTGCCTGTGGGGTCAAGCCGTTCGTGCACTATTGGATGCACAACGGGTTCGTCAACGTCGACGCCGAGAAGATGTCCAAGTCCCTGGGCAACTTCTTCACCATCCGCGACGTGCGGAGCGTCTATCACCCGCAGGCCATCCGGTTCTTTCTGTTGTCGACCCACTATCGGGCGCCCATCAACTACACCGAGCGGAACCTGGAGGAGGCATCGCACCGCGTCTACTACCTCTACCAGACGCTGCTCGACGCCGCGCAGATCATGGAGGCGTCGGGGCCTCTCGACGACGGGCCGATGGCCGACGGCGCCGTCGTCAGCGCGTTGCCGGGAAAATGGCAGGCGGCCATGGACGACGACTTCAACACCGCGCTGGTGACCGGGATCGTGTCGGAGCCCCTGAAGGTACTGAACGACTTGATGTTCGGTAAGAAGGCCAAGAAGAAGCCGGGGCGCCTCACGACCATGGCGGGCCTGCTGGAGGCGCTCCAGCCGCTGCTGTGGGTGATGGGCGTCGGGACGGGCGACCCTGGGGAGGTGTTGGCCGAGATGAGGGCGATGGCGCTCGCGCGGCGGGCGATCACGGAGGCTGATGTCCAGGCCGCCATCGAAGAGCGCGTGGAGGCGCGCGCGAACAAGGATTGGGCGAAGGCGGACGAGGTCCGAGATGCGCTGCTGACCAAGGGCGTGCAGCTGATGGATGGCCCTACGGGGACCACCTGGCGCCCGGTCTACGAGGCTGACGACGTATAGGATGAAGGTGCTCGTCGCCGGTTTCGAAGCCTCCGAGCGCGAGCGCATCAGCAGCGAGTTGCGATCGGAGGGGCACCATGCGCTGTGTGTGGGCGTCGACATCGCGGTGGCGATGGCGCCGGGCTTCGGTCCTGACGAGGTGATCATCCCGCCCGGGAGCGTCGGGCAAGCGGCCCGAGAGGCGCTGAGTGATGTCTTGGACGGGGTGCCTGTTCGGACAGCGGGGGCAGCGCGCGAGCCCGCCCCCGCCGACTCCAGCTCGATGGACGCCGGTGTGGCGCTGTCCGGTGGGGTCTCAGCCGCTGCGGGGGAGACCGGCGCCGTCGCTTTTTCCGATCCGTCCGGTGCCGACGGTGCCGCCACGCCGGGGTTACGCCGCCCGACCTCGCTGACGCCGCCGGATATGGCCATGAAGCTCGGCCAAGTGCGGTTTGGCGACTACCACTGCATCTTGGAGGTCACACCTGGAGCTTCGGCTTTTCTTGTCAGAGAGCACTATGAAGCGTTATCGCGCGCTTACAATCCTGCGGGGTGGCCGCACCGGCTGACCCCTCAAGAGGTTCACATCCTGGCCGAGATCGGCGAGGGCATTCGAGAAGCCTTCACCATCCTGGGACACAAAGAGCTCCGCGCCCGGTACGAAAGGGCCCTGGCGCGGCAGCCACGCTAACAACGGAAACGCACTATGGCTCGCTTACAGCTGGTCTTCTATCCGGACGTCATCCTGAAGAAGCGCTGCGCCGACATCACTACTCTGGACCAGGAGATCGCTGATCTCGTTCGGGACATGTCGGAGACGATGTACCTGGAGAACGGGATCGGCCTCGCCGCGCCTCAGGTCGCCCGCAACATCCGGCTGGTGACCTTGGACGTCGAGCCCCAAGAGGGTGGCAAGTCGCTGATGCATCTCATCAACCCGGTGATCGCCGACCATCATGGCAAGACGACCTACGAGGAGGGGTGCCTGTCGTTTCCGGGCATCACGGCCGAGGTCAAACGCAAAAACAAGATCCACGTGGTCGCCTTCGACGTCGACGGCAACGAGTTGGACTTCGAGGCTGACGGTCTGCTCTCGATCTGTATCCAGCACGAGCTCGACCATCTGAATGGGGTGACCTTCGTCGACCGGTTGACTCCGTTGGCTAAGAAGATGGTACTCCGGGAGTACGGTCAGATCCGGCGCGAGACGGTGGAAGACGAGCAGGACGACATCGTCCGGGCGATCCTCGAACGCGACGCCGGAGCCTGAGCTACTTCGCGGCGCGTTTGGCGTAGACCGTCGCGAGCTGCTCGCGCAAGACGCTTCTGATCATCAGCCATGGGCGATCTCGACGTGGGGGCGCCAGCGTATCGGGGAGCTCGAATCGAGTCAGAGCGACGCCTCCTTCGCTGACCTCGCGCTTCCACCTGAGGGTGAAGCGCGCCTCTTTCCCTTCGACCCGCGCGGTACCAGCGATGGTCAGATCCCCGGCGAGGAGCTCTTCGGAGCCGGCGCGCCGCACCAACGTGCCGCGGATGGCGTCGGCCCGGTGGGTCGCCGCGAGCCATTGAAACCACTGGCTCTCATTGTCCCTGAGCGCGAGGATCGTGGAGTCGGGCAGTGTCTTCAGGCGCATCCCGACGCTCCGCGTGACGGTGAAGCGCTCCGCGTCGAGCCCTGCCAGCCGTTGCGTGCCTTGGCGGGCGATGGCCA
>JAAZYN010000449.1 GCA_014239625.1 Myxococcales bacterium
CGCCGGAGGGAGTACGCACCCGTCAGCGCTGCAGATCCGCCGGTTGCAGCCGAAGGGCCATGAATTATCCGGGCTAAGTCCCACGCAGGACACCAGTGTCCCGCGCGGAACGTTCCATGGTGCTAAGCGGAGCTTTTTCGGCTCGGCCGCCGTTGCTCGGGCTCGGAGTGGCCCCACCAGCTCTTCGCCCGCGCGCCGGGACCCGCAACCCAAACGCTCCCGAGTTACCTCCATGCTACGTCCCACGCAGGACAGCAGACTAGCGGTTGACCCGCGGCAGACGCGGATGCGGCGGAGCGCCCTTTCGCTTGATCTGGTTGGTGTAGCCCCACAGAAAGATCTTGCTGCCGGCTCCGGCCCGATAGACCTCCGCATACGAGTATTGGCCGTTCCGGCTGAACGTAAAGCTCCAGCTCCCTCTGCGATCCAGCTTCGCGTAACCCACCAGCTGGTACTTGCCGGGGAGCATCTTTGCTGTCCTGTATGCCTTCTTCGCGGCGGCGACGATGGTGCTCTGGCTGGTGCTCGACGAATACGCCAGATCCGTCCGACCATACCGACGCTTCTCCAGCTGCGGCGAGCTGGTGGGGACGACGCCCAGCCCACTCAACGCCAAATGGATGTCCGGCCTCCCCTTGAAACCCTCCGATGCAGCGAACGCGCCCGCAGACATGGCTGCCGACAACACAAAAACGAGTCCCGCCGTCAATGCCCTCTTGATAACCAAAATCAACCTCCAGTGTTGAGGACCACACGCTCGGGTCAGCGCCGTTCCAACAAAACGAACAAGCGCCCCTGTGTGCGATCACCCCGGCTGGACCGAGGTATGCGCATGACGAAGAGCCCCTGGAAACATTCAAAAAATATCTCGCCCTGTACGCCGCGACGCCCTTTCACGTATCAGGGGACGTCCGACCCATGGAGGTTCCCCCTATGCGCCCGCTACTCATCGCCCTGATCACGAGCCTCTGCCTGGCCCTCGTCGCGACATCGGCCTGGGCTGGCGAACGAGACAAGACGAAATCCCGGCTCCGCCGCGGCGAGATCATCGTGAAGACCAGCCCGGTGAAAGGCTCCAAGTACCCGAAGATCTTGGCGATGGCTCTCATCGACGTGCCACCCTCGAGCCTCTGGGAGATCATCGGCAACTGCGACCTCTACAAAGACAACCTGCCGAACGTCGTAGAGGCAAAGTTGATCAAGATGGTCAAAAAGAACGTCGAGCGATGCAAAGTGGTCGTGAGCGTACCGTTGCTGCCGAACCTGACGGCGATCACCGACACCAAGGTGAAGGTGGTACCGAACACCTCCTACATCCGGGAATGGAAGCTCGTGAAGGGCGACTACAAACGCAACGTCGGCAAGTGGACGATCGTGCCGTTCGAGTCGCCTGACCGCACGCTGGCGGTGTACGAGACGCACGTCGTGCCGAAGATGGACGTGCCGCCCAAGATCCAGAAGATGGCGCTCCGCAACGCGCTGCCAGGACTGTTCAAGCTGCTCCGCCGACGCACAGCCGAGCGGGAGGCCGCGAAACGCGCGCGGAAGGTCAAGCAGAAGAACGCGGCGACGGGGAGCCGATGACGTGACTGGCCCTCCGCCCGGCGATACCCATGGGACGGTCGTCCAGAACGGCCTGCCGACCGTGCCACCGCTGTCCGCAGGCGGCGCGAGGCAAAACGCGGCTCGGCCCCTTCACCTCATGAGACCCGACATGGAGGGGGCGCCTCGATGACGATCACGGCAGCTGTCTCGCGCTCCGGAGAGCGCATCGCGACCACCTTGAACCCGGCGACGGGCGAAGCTCTGGAGGTCTATCGAGGCCACACGGAGGCCGAGGTGGAGGAGCTCCTGACCAGGGCGACCGAAGCCCAACGACGCTGGCGGGAGACGACGAGCAGAACCCGCGGTCGGCATCTGGCGGCGATCGCAAACGAGCTCGATGCGCGAGCGGCGCAGCTGGCTGCGCTCATGACCGAGGAGATGGGAAAGCCCGTCAGCGAGGCCGAGGCCGAGATTCGAAAGTGCGCGTGGGTCTGCCGACACTATGCAGATCGCGGCGGATCGATCCTGGCCCCGGAGACTGTGGACACGGGCGCGAGGGAGAGCTTCGTTCGCTACGATCCGCTGGGCGTCATCCTCGCAATAATGCCATGGAACTTCCCGTTCTGGCAGGTGTTTCGCTTTGCTGCACCAGCGCTGGCGGCGGGCAACGCCCTGCTCATCAAGCACGCCCCCTCGACCTTCGGATGCGCGTTGGCCATCGAGGAGCTGGTGCATCGGGCGGGTCTCCCGGCGGGCCTCCTGAGCAACATCATCGTCGACGTGCCGGAGGTCGGCGGGGTCATCGCTGACCCTCGTATCGCCTCGGTCACCCTGACCGGCAGCGGTCGGGCGGGGCGGGCGGTGGCGGCTGCGGCCGGCGGGGCCCTCAAGAAGTCGGTGCTGGAGCTGGGGGGGAGCGACCCGTTCATCGTCTGGCCAGATGCCAACCTGGACCTCGCGGTGGCTGGCGCGGTCGCCGGCCGGTGCATGAACTCGGGTCAGAGCTGCTGCGCCTCCAAGCGTTTCATCGTTCACGCGGACGTCGCGGGCGCCTTCGAGGAGAGGTTCGCGAGCGCGCTGAGAGCCCTCGTGGTCGCAGACCCGCTGCGGGCCGACACCCAGGTCGGGCCGCTGGCCCGCGCCGACCTGCGCGACACGCTGGATGCCCAGGTCCGCGGCAGCGTCGCCGCCGGCGCGCGGCTGGTGGTCGGCGGCGCCCCTCTGCCCGGCCCCGGCTTCTTTTATCCACCCACACTCCTGGTGAACGTAGCGGCCGACATGCCCGTCTGGAACGAAGAGACCTTCGGACCTGTCGCCGCCCTGCGGACGTTTTCTGACGACGATGAGGCCGTAGCGCTCGCCAACGACACGGAGTTCGGCCTCTGCGCCACGCTGTGGACAGAGAACCGGGAGCGCGCGACCGCACTCGCAGCGCGGGTAGACGCAGGTGGCGTGTTCGTCAACCGCATCGCCGGCTCGGATCCTCGCATGCCCTTCGGCGGGGTCAAGCACTCTGGATACGGCCGTGAGCTTGGCATGTTCGGCCTTCGCGAGTTCGTAAACGTCAAGACGATCTGGGTGGAATAGATCCGGCACAGCGGCTCGTTTCAATTGGAGCCTGCCGACCGCGCCGCGAGAACCGCAACCTCCACCCGGAGCAGAACTGAGTCGTGAAGATGAAACGTTTCATGCTCCTTCGTCATGATCCCGTGGAGCTTCGAGGCGGGCTCCACGAGGTGACCGATCCGGACCTTTGTGTCTCCTGGCCCAGGCGCACCAGACCCAGCCGTCTATGGGCCGCAGCGCTGGCTCTGCCGGGAGTCGCCGAAGCGCTCGAAGGGCTGCCCGAGGGGGCTGAGATCCTTGTCAAAAGACATCGCATGAAGATCGTCGCGGCGACGGCGACCCTCGATCGCGCGAGCATCGAGAAGCTCATGGACAGCGCCGAAGTCCTCGCAGATGCGCTGGCGCTCGCCGCGGGACGGCAAGCCGTCGCCGTGGCCACCCCTGTGGACCCGTCGGTGAAGCTCAACGTCGCTGGGGCATAGGCGCCGCCGCCGCGACCTCACCGGGATGCCGGGAGCCAGCTGTTCGGTGTCCACCCGCGGGCCGTGCGGGCCTGCGCCGCCAGAGCCTGGCGTGGCCCGAGGCGGGTAACAGGTCACCGCACATCACAACGTTGAGCTGACAGGACGTCGGTCAAGAGAGGCTGACAGCTGACCGCTGCGACAGGGCTTCATTGTCGAGCCCACCTCGGGCGGACGGGCGGGCGCCTCCGGGGAAAATAGCGGGCGGGCGCGCATGGCTGTATAGTCATGGCGGCAAAGCGTCGCCTGATCGCGGGGAGCCCATGCTTTCGTCGAGCCCCGGTACGACCGTCACCCCACAGCATATGAGCCGCCTCATCGTGGACAAGCTGTGCTCTCGTCGGGCCCTGGTACGGCCGTCGCCCCGAAGCCGATAAACCGCCTCATCGAGGAGAGCCCATGCTTTCGTTGAGCCCCGATCCGACCATCGCCGAACAACAGATGATAGGCCTCATCTACACGCTCACGACGTTCGGATACATCGACGGGGACTTCGACGAGCGCGAGCGAGAGTACGTCCGCAGCTATATCGGTCAGATCATACGGCACCACGTCGCC
>JAAZYN010000044.1 GCA_014239625.1 Myxococcales bacterium
CACGTTTGGCCCCATCGCATGCATCAGCAAAATGTTCTGCGGATTGGCCTCGAGGCCGACCTTATTGACAACTCTTGAGGCCATCGGGACGGCCGACACACCGGCCGCGCCGATGAGTGGATTGAGCGGCTCTTTCGAGACGGCGTTCATCAGCTTGGCCAACAGCACGCCGGCGGCGGTCCCGATACAGAACGCCGCCAACCCAAGACCGAGGATCCCCAGAGTCTCCGCCGTAAGAAACTTGTCTGCGCCCAGTCGCGAGCCCACCGCCAGACCGAGCAAGATGGTCACGATGTTGATCATCTCATTGGCCATCGCGTTGGCCAACCGATCCACCACGCCGGACTCGCGGGCGAGATTGCCGAACATCAGCGCCCCGATCAGCGGGGTCGCGGCGGGAAGCAGTAGAATGCACAGGGACAACACAATGAGGGGAAACGCGATCTTCTCGATCCGACGGACCGTTCGGAGCTGTTCCATTTTTATGGCGCGCTCTTTCTCAGAGGTCAGCCAGCGCATGATGGGTGGTTGGATGATCGGCACCAGAGCCATATAACTGTAGGCCGCGATGGCGATGGCGCCGAGCAGATCGGGCGACAGCTTGGAGGCCAGAAAGATCGCGGTCGGGCCATCGGCGCCGCCGATGATCCCGATGGCCGAAGCGTCATTGAGGCTGAAGTTGATGCCGTCGATGGTGGCGGTCATCGCCAGAGCCCCCAGCACGGTCGTGAAGATGCCGAACTGCGCGGCCGCCCCCAGCAAGGCCAGCCGCGGTCGCGCGATGAGGGGACCGAAGTCGGTCATGGCCCCCACGCCCATGAAGATGAGCAACGGGAAGAGCCCATTGGAGACGCCCATCTCGTAGATCAGACCCAGGAAGCCCTCGTTACCCGCCACCGTCCCAGCGATGTCCGCGACCGGAATGTTGGCCAGGATGCCGCCGAACCCGATGGGCAGGAGCAGCAGCGGCTCGAACTTCTTGGCGATGGCCAAGTAGATCAGGGCCAGCCCCACCACCATCATCATGACCTGACCACCGGTGAAGTTCGCCAGCCCGGTGGCGTTCCAGAGCTCCGTCACCCGACCCTCGCGATGACGTCACCGGCGTTGACCGCCTGCCCCTCTTCGAAAGGCAGCGCCAAGACCTTGCCAGCTACGGGGCTGGTCACGGGGATCTCCATCTTCAGCGCCTCGAGGACGACGATGGTGTCCCCTTCCGCCACTGTCTGCCCGACGCTGGTCGTGCGCTTGAAGATCTTCGCAGGGAGCTCGGCCTTCAGCTCGGTCCCGCCGCTCCCGGTCGCCGGACCGGAGGCCCCGCCGCCGCTGCCAGCCTGGACGTCGAAGCTGTAGCGCTTTCCGTCGATGGTGGCCTTGTTGCCGTCGACCGCTACGCTGTATGTGCGGCCGTTGACCGTGACCTCGAGGCTGCTCACGTCAGCGCCTGCGGCCCCGGCGGAGGCGGACGGAGCTTTGGCCGCCTCCGGGTCGGCCTTGCGCACACCGAGCGGGCCCTCGCCTCGCAAGAACGCGATGCCCTTTTGCTTGAGCGCCGACGCGATGAAGATCGTCTCGTCAGAGACGGGCAGACCCTCCGACTCGAGCAGCGTCTTGGCAGCGACGATCCCCTTGGAGGGGTCCTCGTCATTGATCTCACGCGGGTTCCGCGTCGTCGGCTCCAGGCCCAGCTGCTCCTGAGCCAGCGCCACGATCTCCGGGTCCGGGGGGACCGGCGTCTTGCCGAAGTAGCCCAGCACCATCTTTCCGTAGCCCTCGGCGATCTTCTTCCACATGCCGAAGATTTCGTTGTTGAACGCCTGCTGGAAATAGAACTGGCTGACCGGGGTCACCGACGTGCCGAAGCCGCCACGCCGGACCACCTCGCCCATCTTCTTGATGACCGCCGGGTAGCGGTCGAGCATGTTGTTGTCACGCATCATCTGCGTGTTGGCCGTCAACGCGCCGCCGGGCATCGGGAAAAATGGTATCAGCGGCTCCACCGCTTTGGCCTCTGGGGGCATGAAGTAATCCTTCATGCACTCCTTGAAGACCTCCTCGGCCTCCAGGACTTTGTCGATGTCCAGGTCCAGGTCGAAGTCCGTGCCGCGCAGGGCGTGCCACATGGTGGTCACGTCGATCTGCGCGGTGCCGCCGCTGCACGGCGCCATGGAGAGGTCGATGCCGTCGGCTCCAGCTTCCAACGCGGCCTTGTATTGCATCGCGCTGACGCCAGCGGTCTCGTGGCTGTGGACCCGAAGGTGGACGTCGTCGCCCAACATCTTGCGGGCCTGTTTGACGGTCTCGTAGATTACGGTGGGGGTTGTCGTGCCCGAGGCGTCCTTGAAGCACACCGATGAGTACGGAACCTCTGCGTCGAGGATGGATTTGAGCACGCCGATGTAGAACTCGGGCGTGTGAGCGCCGTCCACGCCCGGCGGCAGCGCCATCATCGTGACCACGACCTCGTGCTTGAGGCCGGCGTCGGTGATGCATTTGCCGCTGTAGCTCAGGTTCCGGACGTCGTTGAGGGCGTCGAAGTTCCGGATGGTGGTCATCCCGTGCTTCTTGAACATCTTCGCGTGCAGATCGATGATGTCCGAGGACTGAGAGTCGAGACCGACCACGTTGACGCCGCGCGCCAAGGTCTGCAGGTTCGCCTCGGGCCCGACCGTGGCGCGGAAGCGATCCATCATGTCGAACGCGTCTTCGCGACAATAGAGGTAGAGCGCCTGATAGCGCGCGCCGCCGCCCGCCTCGAAGTGCGTGAAGCCAGCCTCACGGGCCGCTTGCAGGGCCGGGAGGAAATCGTCTGTAAAGACGCGCGCACCGAAGACGGACTGAAATCCGTCGCGGAAGGCCGTGTTCATCACGGCGACCCGTTTCTTGGCCATCACTGCCCTCCTGATGCGCCGCGGCGCCGCCACGCCTCGACGGCTGCGAGCACGACCGCGATCTCGCGCTCATCGTCATCGGGTGTTCCCGGTGACGCGGTCACCGGCGGGGCGTCTTGAGGCAAGTGCCTGAAGAGGCGCGCGGCCAGGTTCATCACCAGCACCATGAGGGCGAGGAAGGCGAAAACCGCCCCCATCCCAACGGCCATCAGATGCACGCCCTGCTCCACCGTACCTCCTGGGCGATCGGCGAGAGCGCCGACCGTCCCTGCGCGGTTACCACAGGCGAGGCCAATCGTCACCCGGACACCCAGCTGATACATTGGCGACGCGACCGGGTCATCGCCGAAGGGAGGCAACGACATGTGCTGTGCCAGGGCAGACCGCGTCCTCTCGCGGGTGGCGCCGAGGGAGCCCTACGGGCCCTCTGGAGGGCACCGGTGAGCACCGACACGGAGCTGGGCGGCTGGCCCGTGAGCGTGCGCGGCGTCCCTGTGGCCTGGGGCGACATGGATGCCTTCGGGCACGTCAACAACACGGTCTATTTACGGTGGTTCGAGACGGCGCGTATCGCGTACTTCGAAGCCATCGGCCTGACCGACCGCATGAAGGTCAGCGGGACGGGACCGATCCTCGCCCGCGCCACCTGTGACTTCCGCTTGCCGCTGGCGTATCCGGACGCGGTGGACGCGCTGGCGACGGTGACGAAGCTGGGCAACACGAGCTTCATCATGGGCTATCAGGTCCGCAGCCGGCGGCATGACGGCGCGCTGGCTGCAGCCGGCGAGGGCGTCATCGTGATGTACGACTATGCGGCCAACGGCTCCGTCCCGCTGTCACCGGAACTCAGCGCTCGTATCCGCGCGCTCGAGGCGTCGGCCCCCCGAGCGCCGGTTGAGGGCTGACCCGCGTGCTTTTCCGCTCCTGAGCTTCAATCGGTGGGCCCGTGCGCGGACCGCCGGGTCCGATCCCTGCGGCCGGTCTTCAGGGATCGAACCCGACGGTCATCCACCGCAGCTCCTTGCCGACCGCAGCCCCCGCACCGCAGACGCTGCCGTCCTGCGAGAACCGACGCAGAAACAACCGGTCCGTGGGCCCCGAGAGGGTCCCGGTGTCGGTGCTGAGCCACTGTTTGGAGCCCTCACGGACCCCGAACGCGTACCGTGAGCCGTCCGGCGACCAGGCTACACCATCGGGCAGCGGGGCCCCGCGAAGGTCTGTCCGGCGCGCCCCATCGACCCACAGCTGCCAGTCGCCGGCCTTTCCGCGCGCCACGAAGGCGAGGCGCTCCTTTCCGCCCGACCAGGACAACCCGGTCACCTTTCGGAATGGACCATAGGCCGTGCCGTCAGCGACGACCGTGTCCTGCGTAACCAGCTTGCGGTCCACCGGCTCACCCGACGTGCGCATGACGTACGCCAGATGCCGACCGCTCGGTGACCACTGAATATTCTCGATGACCGCGGCGCCTGGCCAGGTGCTCCCGTCCACCGACGCGGCCACCCCCCCAGCCACCCCGTAGACCACCAAATAGCGGCGACTGCGGGGACCGACGACGAACTCGCGGATGTTGGCGTCATCGGGCAGGGGAGCCCGGCTCGTCCCGAGCACCACCTCCCGGGCATTCCCCTTGGAGGCGACGTAGGCCAACCCCCGCCGGGTGTGCGTGACGCCCCAGAACCGCGAAGCCGTGATCCAGGTGTCGGGACCGGGGCTCGCGACGTTGGGGACGAGGGTGACGCCGTCACCCACCACGGCTGCACCGCCGACATCATCGATGGTGAGCTGTCGCAGCTCTGTGAAGGGCAACCTGTGCGCCGTGTCGCCGAGCTGGATGACGGACTCGTTGTCCCGCCCCGAGCTCGCAGCGTAACCGACATGGCGACCGTTGGGGCTGGTAACCGGGCGCCCAACCCGGCCGTATGGTGGCCCGACCGCGCCGCGCTGGACGATGTGCCAACCCTGGCCGGAGCGCGCGCGGTAGGCGGCGAGCTCTCCGCTAGCGTCGAACGCCATGTCGGAGGGCGGGATCTCCACGAACGGTGGGTCGGCGACGCCGTCGACGATGACCGTCAGGTTGGCCTCGGTGGCTCGCGACCCGTCGGTTTTCGGAGCACGGAGCGTGGCGCGCCACGACACCTCACCGAGGTCCGACACGCGATAGGAGTCGACCCCGGCGTACGGACCATGACGCTGGGTGCCGACCACCAGGTACCATCGGCGCACCATGTGGCGACCGTCGGGGCCGACGCCGGGCCCAAGGTTACCTGGGTACACCAGCTGCAGGCCGTCACGGGACCAGATGTACTGCTCGACGGTCACGTAGTCGGCCCCCGGTCGGCCGTCCACGACCAGCCGCTTGCGGGCGCCCGGACGCTCTTCGACCCAGGCCACGTGATGGCCGAGGGGGCCAAACGCTATCCCCAACGGCGTCACGTCTGCTGGGATGTCCTCGAGCACCATCGCCTTGGCGTTGATGTCCAGGCCCCTCCTTTCGGCAGGGCGCGGAGGCGCCGCGTCGCCAAAGGGGCGCGTGCGATCCGCCGGATCCGGCGCTCGTTCGCCCGCCTCGCGGCAGTCTCCGCAGGCCCCCAGCGAGACGGTGGTCGCAGTGAAGACGAGGGTGAATGCGGCGAGCTTCAAGCGCCAACGACCCGCAGGATCTCCGCCGCGATCAGCTCGGGGACCTCTTCTTGGAGAAAGTGGCCCGCTTGGGTCTCGTGCACCACCGCCTGCGGGAGCGCCGCGTGAATCCTGGGCAGCGCGCGGCCCAGGATCGGGTCTCTCAGCCCCCACACCAGCGACGCGGGGCCTCGAAACGAGGTGACCCAGTCTCCGACGGTCCGCAAGATCGGCACCGAGGGATGCTCCTCGCAGGTGGGGACCATCCGGGCCAGCGCCAGGAGCGCCGTGCGGTCACGTAGCTTTCGGTAGGGATAGGCGTAGGCCCGTAACCGCCTGGGCCCGATGCTCTTCGGGTCGCCCTGGGCGGTCCACAACAGCGGAATCGGCATGGCGGCCCCGTAGAAGGCCGCCTCGCTGAGCAACGGGACGTTCGAGAAGCGATGGAACGCCGTGGCCTTGAAGTGCCTGGGGCCGAGCACGCTGGTGTTGCCGAAGACCATCGAATGGACCCGGTCCGACAGGTTGTAGCCGACCCCCGTGACGATCGGGCCTCCCCAGTCCTGGCCGACGAGAGTCAACCGGCGCACATCGAGCGCCCGTATCAGGGCGGTCTGAACGTCGATGTGGTGGGCGAGGGTGTGGACGTCTGGATCGCGCGGCTTGCTGCTGAGGCCCAGGCCGACGAGATCAGGCGCGATGACCCGCACCGGATGTCCCGACAAGGCCTGGATGACGTTGCGCCACAGGTAGCTCCACGTGGGGTTGCCGTGGATCATCAACACCACGTGCTCGCGATGGGACTGGTGGTCGATGAAGTGGACCTGATGCTCCCCCACCCGCGCGGCGCGCCGATGAAAGGGGAGCTCTCGAAGGAGCCAGTTGGGGAGCGGCGGTGGCTCTACGAACTCGACGTCGCGGGCACGCTGCGGGGCGTTCATCGGCTACTCCAGGTACTGGTCGAGGTCGTCGTTGTGGATCTCGAGCTCGTCATCTTTGCCCGGCGTGTCGTCGGACGTAGGCGTACCCGGCTCGTCGACGTACTGATCGAGGTCGTCGTTGTCGATGGAGAGCTCGTCATCTGCGTTCAGGTTGGGCGCCCTGCCCTTGGCGCCGGTCGCCTTGGGCGCCGTCTTGGGCAGAGGGACGGCGTCGAGGTCGATAGCGCCATCGTCGGTCATCCCTTCTTTGACCTCCGGCCGCTGCTGAGTCGTAACGCCCTCTCCGAATTGTCGGGGCAACCATGTGCTCAAGGGCTCCACGTAGGTGATGAGCATGAGCGCTCCCAACATCAACAGCATGAACGGCAGCACCGATTTTGCCACGGTCATGATGGGCTTTTTGAAGTGCAGCGCTGAAATGAACAGGTTGATACCCACCGGCGGTGTGATGTAGCCGACCTCCAGGTTGGCCAGAAAGATCACGCACAGGTGCAGTGGGTGGATGTCGAACTGCACCGCCAGGGGGATCAGCAGCGGGAGCACGGAGACCAGCGCGCTGAAGATGTCCATCATGGCGCCGACCACCAAAAGGAAGACGTTCAACGCCAGCAGCAGCCCCCACTTGGACTCGAAGACGTCGGCGAGAAAGTCCAGGATCGCTTGAGGCACGCGCGCATCGTTGAGGTAGTTGTTGAGCCCGACGATGACCATCAAGATCACGACGATGGCGCCGACCAGGGCCATCGCGTCGGCGATGATCCGCGGCAGCTCCTTCCACGGGATGTCCCGGTGGATGACCAGCTCGACCATGACGATGTATGCCAACGTCACGACCGACACGTCGTTGAGGCTGATGGAGCCACCGCTCACCAGCCCCAGCAACAGGACCGGCAAGGCCACCTCCCATTTGGCCTCCCACAGCGACGCGAGCTGAGCCTTGGCGTCAAACGCCGTGCGCTTTATCTTCAGACGCACGCCGCGCCACATGCTCCAGCCCACCAGCACGCCGACCATGATGATCCCGGGCAGCAGGCCAGCCAAAAACAACCCGTCCGGGGTGACGGTGACCGACTTCTGCCCACTCAACGCCACCACCGTAACGCAGAGAAAGACCGGAAGACTCGGAAAGAAGAGCAGGCCGATGGAGCCCGACGAGGTCAACAGGCCAAGACGGAATTGTTCCGGATAGTTACGCTCCGCCAGCAGGGGCATGAGCAGCCCGCCGAGCGCGATGATGGTGACCCCGGATGCCCCCGTGAAAGTGGTGAAGAACGCGAGCACCACCACGCTGACCACCGCCAGCCCGCCGGGTAACCAGCCGAAACCCGCCTCGAAGAAGCCAACCAGGCGTTTGGGCGCTCGACTCTCGGCCAGAATGAACCCGGCCAGGGTGAACATCGGGATCGGCAGCAGATAGGCCTTCTCGTAGAGGTCTTCGACCACCACCAGGGTGTTGACCAGCGGGATGTTGGCGGTCGGATACAGGGCCGCCGTCAGCAGGAACATCACGGCGAACAGCGGCAGCCCGAAGGCCGCCAACGCGATGATTCCGGCCCAGGTCACGGGGCGTCCCCCTCGGTCGGCGCGCCTTCCGCCGGCGCCTCCGAGACCGCGAGTGCGTCGTGAAGACCACGGACGTCGTCGACCAGGCCGACCTCGTGCAGCTCTTTGCCCGCGAGTCGAACCACCCCTGTCACGGTGAAGTGCAGGGCCATCAGGCCAAAGGCGATGACCAGGGGCCAGCGCCACGTCCGCTTCGAGTAGAACTCGCCCTGGCCGAGGATGATGCGATCGTCGGCGCTGACGAACTCGGTCACGTACTCATAGCCCGTGGCGGCTATCCAAGCGGACACCCCGGCGGCCAGCAGCCACATCACCCCGTCCACCCGCGCCCGCACTCGCGGTTTGAGGTGGGGCGTGATGGCGTCGACGGCGATGTGGCTGGCTCGTCGGGCCGCCATCGCCGCGCCAAACAAGCACAAGATAAGGGTGCCGTTGTAGACCAGCGTCTGGAGGATCGTCAGGTCATCGATCCCGACCAACCTCGTCAACGGTCGGGGATCGATCCAGCCACTGAGGGCCACCAGCAACGCGCCCAGGACGACCAGCGCGGTGAGCGTCGTGATGAGGCCCAGCTCCACGAGGAGCAACCAGCGCGTATAGAGCTTGCGCAACAGTGGGGGGACGAGCACGTCGGGGCCGATCCCTGCTGGCTACTTGGCCAACCTCTTCACGTTGTCCAGAACGGACTGCGAGTAGATCTTGCCGACCAGGTTGCTCTGAACCTTTCGCGCCAGGGCGTCCCAGGCGGCCGAATCGGAGACGGTCACCGGCGCCACGCCCTTCTTTTTGTCCAGGATCTTCCGTGCTTTGTCGTTGTCGCGGCGAATCTTCTTCACCAACGCCTTGGTCCATTTGGCCCAGATGTCCAGGACGGTCTTGCGGTGCGCCTCCGGGATCTTGGCGAGGCCCTTTTTGGACAGGACCAACGCCCCGATCCCGTAGGACCACACGTGGTCGGTGCGGTTCTTCATGTGGTCACACCACCCCAGCTGCAGGCAGGCCAGGGGCGCAGCGAACAGGGTGTCCATGTTGCCGCTGGTCAGCCCGGGCAAGACGTCCGGGACCCCCGACGGCACGCCCGTGACGTTCAGCGCCTTGGCGGTCGCCCGGGCGACCGGATCGGAGTTCCAGATCCACACCTTGGGCTTGCCGACGCCAGCGGCCGCCGAGGTCAGGTCAGCCGGCTTCGCTATGGGCCGGTTGGAGTGCCAGTCGACGCTGCCCACGTCGCCCCACCCGAGGAGCACGAACCCCTTCGCCTCCATCGCTTTGGCCCAGCCGGGCTGCAACGCGGAACGCACCTTGTCGAGCTGCGCGTAGCTCGTGAACAGGCGCGGCGTCTGAAGCACCAGGATCTCGCTGTGGATCTCGCCCAGGCCGACGGCGGTAGTGGCAGAGGCGTCCAGCTGGCCGGTGCGCATCTTGCCGACCATGACCTTCTCGTCACCCTGGCGCCCGCCCGGGTAGATCTTGAAGACCACGGCGCCCCCGGTGGCCTTCTTGATCTCCGCCGCAGCGCGGACGAAGATGGCCATCCACGACGAGGACCGAGGCGCTAGAGTGCCCAGCTTGAGCACCGCAGCCGGCGCCTTCGCCTCCGAGTGGCTGGCGGCGGTGGCCGCCTGGGGGAAGGTCAGCGCCGCGACGAGCAGCGCGCAAATCAGGGTCGTCGTGGTCTTCATCTCTTTGTCGTCTCCCAACTAGAACAATTCATCGACGCGCCCGAGCCAATACTGCGCCCACTGCTGAGCCAGCAGATTGGTCAGGCGCCGCTCCGGGAGCTGATTCGGGTCGGCGTCGACGACCTCTTTCAACGTCTTTGTGAAGCACGTGCGATCGCTCACCGCCTCGCAATAATGGCGGCCCTTCATGAACCGGGGCAACAGGTACTTGCCGTCGGTCACGGCGATGGCCTGGTCGAAGGCCGCCTTGGCTTTGTTCATGTCACCGGCCAGGCCTTTGCCCTTGATGGACAGGTTGGTACCAATGAAGACCGCCGCCGCTCCCGCCTCGTAGCTGGTGTTGTCCTTGGCGATCTTGCCCATGATCAGATCGGCGAGCCCGATGTCGGCGATGTTCTCGAGGTCCTCGGGATCGACGGAGACCAGCTGCCCCTGGGCCTGCGCGACCCAATACAGGGCCTCCAGAGTCTCCACGGGGACCTCGCCGGCCAGCGCACTCTTCAGCGCGCTGTGGCTGCCGAGCGCCCGGTGCATGTCGCTGTCGGTCAACTCCACCAGCCGCTTGGCATACTTCAGCGCGCGCTCGTAGAGCGACTTGACGTGCATCCGATACGCGTAGGTGTCGCCCGAGTTCGGGTCCATGGACCACAGCTTCGGCTCCAAAAAGCCGAAGGCGTACGAGCCGAACGCCTCGGTCGCCAAGCGGTAGAGGGTCGCGTTGTCGGGCGTGGAGTACATGAGCCCTTCCATGAGCTTGAGGTTGCCCTCGAGGCCCATCTTGGCGAGCGCTGGGTTGGTCTCCTCAGCGACGGCGGCGTTTCCAGCCTTCATCACGTCGACGGTGCTGTCGGCCGCGAACTTGGTCATACTGCAGGCGGTGGCGCTGACCATGAAAACGGACAGGGCGATGGCGCTCGTGGCGTGCATCGAAGTCATACGGGCCTCTCCTGACGTCGGTATACGTCCTTGAAATCCGGTGGCGGATAAAACCATCGGCGCCGACCGGGGTCAAACCCTTAGCCGCCCGTGGCCCGCATTATTCATGGCACTTCGAGCGAAACCAAGGAGGCGTAGCGCTGACGGGCGCGGCGCGGACCGCGTGGTGCACTCCCTGACGTCCCACGTGGCTACGACGCGTGGGTCGAATAGTCCTCACACTCGGCGGTGATCCGGGCTGGAGGTCAGGTGGCGCGAGTCACACCGGAGCGACGCTCGTACCACCCGCCTTCATCCTCTCGCGCCGTCGAGAGCTCCCGGCTGGCGCCCCATTTGCGAGCGCCCCTCGCGCTTTTTTTTCGAGTGATGCAATAAACCTCCCCCCCGATGTGTTTTCGGCGCGACCAAGGCAGGAGATCGACTATGCATCGCTTCAAAGGGCTCGTGGCAGGCGCCGCGTGCGCCGCTCTCTTTTTGACGGGCTGCCCCGACGGCACCGGTAACCCCAGCACCGACCACGGCATGGGCAGCCCCGATGTGCCGACCCACACAGACGACGGCGGACCCACCTGCAGCGACGAATGCAGCCAGGCGGGGGCGCGGCAGTGCAGCGGCGACAACGCCCAGACCTGCCAAGACCACGACAGCGACGGGTGCCTCGAGTGGGGCGGCGACATCGCCTGTGCCTCAGGGGCCTGCCAGGATGGCTTCTGTACCCTCGGGTGCACCAACGAGTGCACCGTCTTTGGCGCCCAACAATGCGACGGCGACGCGGTCCAATCCTGCGGCGACAGCAACGGCGACGGCTGCCTCGAGTGGGGCCCCGGGAGCCCCTGTCAGGGCGGCACCACCTGCTCCAACGGGTTCTGCGGTGTGAGCTGCGCCGACGAGTGCACCGTCAAGGGCGCCCGCCAGTGCGGCGACACCGGCAGCTTTCAGACCTGCGCCGACTACAACTTCGACGGCTGCCTCGAGTGGGGCGACGTGGAGGAGTGCCCCGGCGCCCAGGTCTGCGTCAACGGTAACTGCGCCTCGGAGTGCGCCGACGAGTGCACCGTCGTGGGCACCAAACAGTGCTCCGGCACGGGCGCCTGGCAGGAGTGTGTGGACTCCAACGCTGACGGCTGCCTCGAGTGGGGCACCGCGGTGGCCTGCCAGCCGGACGAGGTCTGCTCCAACGGCAACTGCTCCACGTCGTGCACCGACGAGTGCACCGTCCTCGGCGCCACCCAGTGCAACGGCGACGCGGTTCAGACCTGCGGCGACAGCAACACCGACGGCTGCCTCGAGTGGGGCACCGCGGTGCCGTGCGACAGCGGCGAGGTGTGCTCGGGCGGCTTCTGCGCGACCAACTGCACCAACGAGTGCAACGTCGTGGGCGCCAAGAGCTGCGACGGCGACGGCTTCAAGGTCTGCGGCGAGGACGGCAACGGCTGCCTCGAGTGGGGCACCGTCACCGCCTGCGGCGCCGGCGAGACCTGCTCCAACGGCAACTGTTCGACCTCCTGCAGCGACGAGTGCACCAGCATCGGCGCCAAGCAGTGCGACGGCAACGGCTTCACGATCTGCGGCGACACCGACAGCGACAGCTGCCTGGAGTGGGGAACCACCTCAGCGTGCGACAGCGGCCAGGTCTGCTCCAACGGCAACTGCGCCCTCGATTGCTCCGACGAGTGCACCGTCAAGCTGAGCCAGCAGTGCAACGTCGCCGGGTCCGCCTACCAGGTGTGCGACGACTTCGACACCGACGGCTGCCTCGAGTGGGGCAACGACATCGCCTGCACCGGTGACGACGTCTGCTCCGGCGGCATCTGCGCGGCTACCT
>JAAZYN010000450.1 GCA_014239625.1 Myxococcales bacterium
AGCCGGGGCCGGAGGTCACCGAGCCGGGGCCGGAGGTCACCGAGCCGGGGCCGGAGGTCACCGAGCCGGGGCCGGAACCCGCACCCGACGCGAGCGCGGAGACCGATCTGGCCGAGCCCACTCCGGACGCCGGGCCAGACGACACGGCGGGAGGGGACGCGGTCGAGTGAGGCGAGTTACATGCCCGATGCACGCGGCACGGCGCGGCGGAGTGAGCTGACGGCCCATGGCGCGTCGCCAACCGCGGGAGACAACTTCGCGTAGAGGGTCGCGCGCCTTCCGACATCCTGTTAATAATCGGACTGATGAAGGATTTGGCTAACGCCGCATTGAGCGCTGAAGAGGCTACCGCGCTCGTCGAAGACGGCACTGTCGCGGTGGAAAAGGTCCTCACCCGCCACCTCTTCGATGGACGCCTGCTCGTTCGGCGAAACGGCGCGAAGATCCTGTCGGTCGCGCCACCACTCAGCGAGTTTGGGGCGCGTCGTATGGAACTCGCGCTCCGTGACGCGGACGGCGTCGTCAGGGCCAGCGCGCTAACGACGTGGATCCGCTCGGAGCTGCCCGTCCAGCTCGCCATGAAGGCGTGCGTGGTGGGGCTGGCCGACGTCAAAGACGAGGTTCAACAGATCGCGGTCGATGGCTGCATCACGCTGCTCGGTCGCCACGCGGGCGATGGAGCGGACCAGCTGATCAACGCCACGGCCGACTCCCGTCCCGCGGTTCGTTTCGCCGCGGTGGACGTCCTGGAGCGCAGCGGCGCGACCGTCCTCCCGTCGCTGCTCGAGGGCTTGAGCCACCCGGACGGCGTGGCGCGCCGCTACGTGCGGCAGCTCCTGCGACAACTGGGCGTGCCCGCGGGGGAGGCGCTGATCGAGCTGCTCCGAGAGGAAGACCGCCAGTACGAAGCGGCCAAGGTGCTCTGTCAGATGGACACCCTGACGCCGCGCCTGAAACCTCGCCTGAAGGCCTTGCGCGCGGCCGGCCCGTTGGTTCGAGCAGTGGCCGAGGAGGTCATCAAGGCGTGGAGCAAAGCAGAGGACAAGAGGCTCAACCAGCCAGCTCGAGTGACGGCGCCGGGCTACTATGAGCGGACTCTGAGCGACGCCGAGGCGATCCAGGCGGCGGCGGATTTCAGCCCGCGCCAGCTGCTCTTCAACCTGCGGGACGGGCGGGAACGCGTGCGCGCCAACACCCTGCACCTGCTCTCCGTCAAGGAGCTGTCGCGAGACGAACGTGGTCACGTGTTCGCGGCAACGACGCCCCTGATCAAGGACGGCGAGGCCATGGTGCGGGCCGCGGCGGCACGCGCCATGGGACGTCTCAACGGCCCAGTGGCGCTGCTGGTAGATGCGGCGGAAGACAAAGACGGTGACGTGCGCGCCGCGGTGGAGGCAGCCCTGGCCGACGCGGCGCGCCAGCGACTGGACGCACTGCTGACCACCCTCGGGGGAGGCAAGAGCCAGCGGTACCATGTGGTCATCGAGGCGCTGGCGGCGGCCTGTCCGGAGGTCGTCGAGCCGCTCTGTGAGCGTGTTCGAACCGGCAAGAAACCTATCGTGCGGGAGGCCTGCGCGCGGGTCCTGGGGTTCTCGGGATCGCCCACCAAGAACGTGACCCGCGCCCTACTCGGTGCGCTCAACGACGAGCACGAGGTGGTGCGGTTTCGCGCGGTCTGGGGGCTCAATCAGCTCGACGCTACAGACGCCAACACGCTGAAGATGCTCATCGGCGTGGAAAACAGCGAGACCGTGCGCCACGTTAAGCGCGCCGCGCACAAGGCGGTCAAGCGCCTCAAGCAGCTGGCCGAGGAGCGTGAACGAGCGAACGAACCGAGCCCATCTCCGACCATCGCCGAGACGTCCCTGCCCGAAGAGCAGGCCGTCGCAGAGGTCGCCAAGCTAGCGCCGGCACAGGTCGTGCGCATGCTCGGCGATGGTCGCGAACAGGTCCGCGTGAATGTGGCCCGAGGGGCGGTGGTCGAGGCCGGTGAGGAGATGGTCGAGGCGCTCCTGCGAGGCCTCAAGGACGCCAGCAGCCGAGTGCGGCAGGCGGCAGCCCTGTCCATCGCGCGCAACCGGATCGACCCGGAGATCGCCGTGCCAGCGCTGCTGGACGCGCTCGTCGGGGCCGAGCCCCCCGTCGACGGGGTCATCGTCGAGGCCGTCGCGCTTTACGGAGAGGACGCCCACGCCCCCTTGATCGCGACCCTCGAAGAGCGCAGCTACCGCGTGGCGAGGACCACCGGAAAGGTCGCTCCGGCCTTCGATGAGAGGTTGGCCAGGCGCCTGGGCAACTGCCTCAAGCACGACCGCACTGTGGGTGTCCGGCGCAACGCGGCGGATGTCATCGGGATGATGGACGGCGCAGCTGGCAAGCAAGGGATCAAGGATCTGGTGAGCGCCCTGAGCGAGCCCACCCCGAGCTTGAAGCTTCAGGTCATCGGTGCGCTGGCACGCATCGCCCCGGGGACCGATGAGATCCGCGCCGCGCTGCGTGAGACCTTGACCTTCGAGCGCCGCGCGAGCATTCATCGGGCCGTGGAGCGCGCCCTCAAACAGATCAGCGCGCGCGCCGGGCAATAGGGTCCGTCTCCTCCTCTGAGGCGAACCGCTCTGCTGACCCCGCCGCGCCGTCCCGGACGACATGCAGCCCGGTCTCGAGGCCGCCGCGCAAGACACCCGACCACCGAAGATGCGTTTCCCCCGCCGTACAGACACCCATTGAGAACACCGACGTCGCGCCAGGCGCCACGCACGACCTATCGACCCGGGACCACCATGCACATGCCGACCCCGAGCTCCGCGCTCCGCGCCACTCTGCCCGCCAGCCTCTGCCTGGCGATGCTGCTGGCCTGCGGCGGTAAATCGTCGACCTCGAAGCCGCCGGAGACGCCCCCACCCAAGGCAGCCAGCGCCCACGGAGAGCCGGCCTCTACCACAGCAGCCGCCTCGAACCCGGCGGCGCGCCCCGAGACGACACCGAAGACGGCGCCCGCGACGGCGCCCAAGCCCACGCGCACCGCAGCGGCGGCCAAGGCTCAGCCCAGGACCGCCACCAAACCACCAGCGGCTGCCGCTCCGACACCGGCGGGCCCCGAGCAGCTCTCGGTGGTGGACCTCAAGCTGGCGGCCGGGGTGGAGCAGCGCATGCCCTGGGGTGTCGGCACCAGCTTCCCCACAGGCGCGCGCAAGGTGGTCGCCTGGGCGCGCGTCAAGAACACGGGGGCCGAGACCTTCGTTACCATCGCGTGGAGCCGCGCCGGCCAGGAAACGCATCGCGCCAAGCTCACCGTCGGTAAGAGCGCCGGCTGGCGCACGTGGGCCAGGAAGAAGCTCCGCAAGGGCGACGAGGGGTCTTGGACAGTGTCGGTGTTCGCGCCTGACGGCAGCACGCTGAAGAGGCTCGACTTTACGGTCGTGTCCGCCGAGATCGTCGAGCCGCAGCCCCCGCCCCAGTCCCCCGTTCAGCCCATCGGCAGCAGGGCAGCCGCGGCCGGAGCGCGTAAAGACCGCCCCCGTCCCACCGCGTGCAGAGCCATCGTGGTGGCGGGTGGCCCCAAGGGCGTGGTGACGGCGGACGTGCGCATCCAGGGTAGCTCCGCAGAGGTCGCCTCTCGCAGGGGAGTCGCCGTGCGGCGCGGCGACACGACGCACGCGCTCCGGGTCGTCAACATCCGCCGGACGACGGGCTCACGGGTGCAGCTCTGGCAGGAGCTCTGGTCTCTCGAGCTACCGGATGGGACGCCCAAGAAGCTCTTCGGCGACGCGCAGACCGCCTCGGTTCGAATCGACGCGACGGGCCCGGCGGGGGTCGCCCTGCGGCTGGTCGCGCCGGACGGCACCAAGAGCACCCGCCAGCTGGCCGTGGGAGTGGCCGCAGTGGGTGGTAAACCAGGCGCCATTCGACCGACGCCGGACCCCGCCGGTTGGGTCCCGTTGGGCGACGGCTGTGGTCACCTTCGCGCGTCCCCGAAGGGGCTCGAGGTTCGCCCTTCGGGCGCCGCCACGCCGACGGTCGCGACCCTCGCCATCGGCGGGGCCACCGCGGTGCTGGGTGTGACCCGCCTGAAGCCGGCGGCGCGGCTGGACCTGCGCTGGATGTTCGACCAACGCGTCCACGCGGCGACCTTGCTGAAGAAGGGCCGACGCCTCTCGCGCGACGGCAACTTC
>JAAZYN010000451.1 GCA_014239625.1 Myxococcales bacterium
AGACCATGGGCCCCCCTCTGTTCGGTTACATCGCGCGCGTCGTCCGCGACGAGACGCTGGCGTCGGACGCGTTTCAGGTCTTCTCGATCCGCCTGTGGGAGAGCCTCCCCGGGTTTCGCTGGGAGTCGAGCCTGAGCACCTGGCTGTACACCGTCGCCCGAAACGCCGCCTATCGGTCGGTTCGGGATCCGTTCACCAGGCGAGGCGAGCGCCTCGGGACCCAGGAGCAGGCGGATCTGGCCGCCCACTGGGGACGGACGGCGACGGCCCGGTGGCGTCAGACTCGCGACAAGACGCGACTGTGGGAGCTGATCGAGGCGCTCGAGCCTGAAGATCGCGAGCTCATGGTGCTGCGATTGGGACGCCAGATGAGTTGGAACGAGGTCGCCGCCATCGTCAACGATGGTCCACCCGGTGCCAACGATCTCAGAGCGGTCGCGGCGAGGCTCCGCAAGCGCTTCGAACGCATCAAGAGACGCCTGGCGACCTCTCTGAAGGACAGCGACGGGTAGCGGCGCAGCATCAACTCGCGAGGCGCCAGGCCAGGGTCCGGTGCTGCAGCTCGTTATCTGGCAGGTGCGGCGGTCCGAAGTGGCGCCTCGGCGAGCCCCGCTGGTGAGGGGCGATGTGGCGAGGCCGTCCCGTGGCCGCTGGGGAGGGGCAGCAGCTCGGCCCTATCTGTGATACAGGATCGGTGCGAGGCGCCGGCCTCCGACTCCGTTGGTTCGGCGCATGTGGAGGCCGACCCGCTGGCCGAAAAGTGGCTGCGCGGGCTCACTGTAAGCTACGCTGAGGCCCGGTGAAGTGGAGCACCCTCATATGGTTGGTGGCGGTGGTTTTCGCGAGCCCTGCGTGCGAGCCCGATGACGCCCGTCACAAGGGCGCCACCGGCCCCGTGTCAAAAACCGAGGCTGACGCGCGCGCTGCGACCAAGAGGGCGAAGAGCAAGACAGCCAGGGCGAGACGCCCCAAACCCGGCGGGGGGCAGCTGGCGATCTTCGTGGAGGCGGCGGGGACACCCGTACAGCTCACGCTGACATCCCCCGAAGGGCTGAAGACAAAGGCCCGCTCCCCGCACGTCCTGTGCGGCGCGCAGCCCGGACGCTGGATGATTCGGGCCGACGCGACCGGACACTCTCCGTCGGGAACCACTGTCAGCGTCGTGGAGCAGAGAGCCACGCGAGTGGAGCTCGAGCTCGCGCCAGTTGGAAGCCTGAGGGTCAGCGGCGAGGGCAGAGTGCATCTGGTGGCCCCGGACGGCGCGCGCTCTACGCTGGCGGTGCCGCTACACCAGGGCAACCTGACGCCGGGGGTGTATCGCTTGATCGACGCCACAGCCCGCAACCCCCGGAAGGCTCGAGAGCTTCGGGTCATGGTCCCGGCCCGACGAGAGGCCTCCATCGCCTGGACCAAGGATGGCGATGGCATCGTCATAGGCGGCAAGCGCTATGCGCTGCCGCTGGGGCGTTCGGTGGTCACGTTCGAACAGCGTAGAGATCGCTCCCTGTACCGCCTTCGGAGAGGGCGAAAGACCTTCCGCAAGCGCCGGTTCGACGTGGGTCCGGTCAAGACGCTCTCAGAGCTGACGTGGAAGGTGCGCTCGGTGATCCTGCACGCCCATCGAGCACCCACGACAGAGGCCATCGCGACCTGGATCGACGGCCGGATTGGCAGACACTTCATCGTCGAACGGGATGGGACTCTGACGCAACTGCTCGACCTCGTCGACGAGGCCCACGCGGTGGGCCATCTGATCGACGAGACGTCGATTCACGTGAGCCTGGATCTCACCGGCGCAGGCGCGTCCCCCGCTCAGGAGGCGACCGTCGCCGCCCTGCTGGGCATGCTCTCCAACCTGCTGCCCCGCATTCGGAGGGCGTTCCCCACCAACCCCGACGGCAGCCGAGTGTCGAGGCGCCTGGCGGACCCGCGATCGTACAAGGGGTGGATGGCGGTCCACCACGTCGTCTTCCCGGACCAGACTCCAGCGCCGCCGTCCCCAGCCATCGTGGACGAGGCGGAGGTGGTCCGGCGAGCTGCCTCCGCGTTCGCGCTGGAGCCCACGGCGGCCGTCCCGGACGCACGGGCTGCCGCATGGAGAAGCCTCACAGTGACCGCGGACCCCGACGCCGACACCGCGCTCATCCTCTTTTCACCTGGGGGCGAGATCATCGTCGGCGGCGCGACGGTGGTGGTGTGCGATCCGGAGCCTGGGCGGTGGCGGGTCGAGGCGTCGGCGCCGGATCACGCGCTGGAACATCGCCGGCCGTTGGTCTACGACGAGGGCAGTGTGCTATCCCGCATTCGGTTGTCCCGCGTGGGCACCTTGGTGTTGAGGGGACGCAGTGGACAAGCCGCGACGCTCACCGGTCCAGGGAGCCTGGAGCTGAAGTTGACCCTGCCCTACGAGGGTAAGCAGTTGAAGGCGGGCGCCTATCGATTGACGGTGGATCGATCGGCTGCGGGCCTCGAGCCGTACCGGCTGGGCTTCAACATCGACGCAGGGGAACACACGGCGCTCACGGTACCGGACGTGAGCGACGCGAGCCTGCCCACGGTGTTGATCGGGGGGCCACCGTACCCCCTCCCCGCGAACGTGAAGGTGGTGAACTACGACGCCGAGGGCGCCCTGTCGTTCTATGACGCCCAGGAGCGCCTGGGAGATACGGATCGGGTTTACATGAAGCGGGTCTTACCCTCTGGTGCGGCCACAACATCCCTGGCCGAGGTCTCCAGCGTGACGCGGATGGTGGTGCTGCACGCCGACGTCATAAAAGACACGGCGACCACGTTCCGGGTGCTGGCCTCGCGCGGATTGTCCACTCACTTCGGCATCGAGTGGGACGGGACCATCTACCAGATGCTCGACCCCAGGGAGGCCGCCTTCGCGGCGGCGGAGGTGAACCCGTACAGCATCCAGATCGACCTGAACAACCTGCTGCCGAACTTGGTGAAAAAACCGCGCGCCAGACCCTACCCGCGAGTCCATCCCCGGGCCAAAGAGATGCGGCAACCCGCGTATGCGCGACCCAAGAGCCGTAGAGTCACGATCAATGGGCGCGACGTGCAGTCCTATGGCTTTACCGACGCCCAATACCGCTCATTGATCGCGTTGCTCCGCCTGTTGACCGGGGTCTTCGAGCGGATCGACCCGCGGGTGCCGCTGGACGCTGCAGGGAGGGTCCCGTTGAATTTCTTCGACGGAGCCGAGGGGTTCGACGGGATCATCGCCCACTGGCACCTCACACCACGCCGCTGGGACCCCGGCCCGGGATTTGACTGGCGGCGTTTGCGCGATGGCTTGGCGGGTCGCAGCGATGGCGGGGTCGGAGCTCCGACGCCGTAAGCGCTCGAGCTCTCGCGGGCGCTTCAAGGAGCCACGGCGAGCGTCGGGCGCGCCCATTCGCGTCACGATCACCCGCCGCCGGCGACGATGTCCGGCGAGAGCGCTGCCATCGATCAGGTCGGCGCGCGCTTGGTCGTACCGATCGAGCTGTCCCCTCCAGCTGCGGACCGTGAGGTGCGCAGGGCGAGGTGGCCAGGCCGCCGCGCAATGATCAAGGCCAGCGTTTGAGCGGGCGCGCCGGGCGCGGGGGCAGGGCACCGAACGTTTGCGTGGACAGCGGAGCCGGAGGTGAGCGAGAAAACACTCGTGCCATGCTCGTCTTTCCAAACCTGTCGCACGGTGCAGGCGACCTTCATCCGCTGTAGTGGGCCCCCAGCCAAACGGGTTGGCCCTGCCCGATCCCCCGGTGCTCCCGTCTGGCGGCGGTGCGCCCCGGTCTCAGCGAGCGTTGCGCAGCGACCTCGCCCACCGCTGACGCCCCCGCACCGGCCGCCGCCCCCCCGCGATGAGCGTAGATCTCGACGCCAGGTTGCCGCTTGAAGGGGCTGGATCTCAACGAACTGCTGGACGCGCTGGAGGCGGGTCGATCGCTCCTGGTCTGGATCGCCTCCTGGCACGCGTCCAGTGGCGACGAGGCGGTACAAGAGGCCTGGGCCGCCGAGCGGTCGGCGCTGGCGATGCGTCGATTACTGGGGCTGGTCGCGGAAGATGACATCCTGGAGAGCTCGCCAGCTCGGCTGACACCTGATGCCATTCGAGCGCTGCAGCCGGAGGCGCCGAGCCTCGCTCGCTTGGTCCGGCTCTCCCGAAAAGTACTTCAG
>JAAZYN010000452.1 GCA_014239625.1 Myxococcales bacterium
GTCGGGGTTGAGCTCATGCGGGTTGGCTGGCTGGCCGTCGCAGCGGCGAGGGCGTGAGCAACCGCCGCTTTGAGCGACTCGACCGCGGGGCCGGCCTTCAGCTGTAAGCAAAAGCCAGCGCCTACGTGGTTGACCGTCTTGCCAGTGAGGGGGTGCTCGTCGCCCTCCACCACGACGACGATGTCCACGTCCGAGAACAGCGGCGGTCGTCGGCTGGACGGCGCATAGAAGCCGCCCGCTCCGAGTGCGTGCGAGCACGACCTGAGTGCCTCCAGACCACCGACCTCTACGCGGACCATAAAAAACGGTAGACACCGTTTGACGCGCGGCTACCCGGACGTCACATTTCTGGGTAAAGATGTGGAAACGGAGCTCTGACATGAGACGGTGCGCGCGTGTGATATTGGCCGCTGCTGTGGCGAGCGTTATGCTGATGCCCTCCGGGTGTTCTCGGGTCATCAACACCCCGGCTGGATGCACGGCGCGGGTCAGCGACCCGGTGAAGCGGGCGGCCTGCCACGCCTGCACCCGCCGCGGTCCGCGCTTCGATTATCTGCCCGGGCGCCTGCCCGGTCGGCGTTGTGTAAGGCGCTGAGAGCGGCGCCGACAGACGAAGGTCGCCGCCACTCGGAGGCGCGCCGGGCCGCCTGACTGGCGCGCCCTCAGTGCGACCCCTTCTTCGGGCGCAGGGTGCCGGTCCCGGTGACGTGGTCGTTCCACGTCGCGGGCGCCCATCCATTGTCGACCTGCACCATGCTGATGCAGTCGGGCACGGGGCACACGATTTGGCACAGGTTGCAGCCCACGCACTCGCTCTCGTCGATACGAGGTACGCGGTTTTCGGTGGGGAACATGCACTGGTGCGCCCCATCCTCACAGGCCACCACACAGTCGTAGCAACCGATGCACGTGGCCGGATCGATCTTGGCGACGATCTCGTAGTTGAGATCCAGGTTGCCCCACTCGGAATAGGCTGGGACGGCTTTGCCGATGAAGTCGTTCAGGACGTTGAAGCCCTTGTCGGCCATCCAGTTGTCGAGGCCCTCGATCATGTCCTCGACGATGCGATAGCCGCGCAGCATGACCTCGGTGCATACCTGCACTGTGCTGGAGCCCAGCAGCATGAACTCCACCGCATCGCGCCAGTTGGTGATGCCACCGATCCCGGAGATCGGGATCGTGAACCGCGGCTCACGCGCCAGCGCCGCGGCCATGTGAAGCGCGATGGGCCGAACCGCCGCGCCGCAATAGCCGCCGTTGGTGCTCAGCGCTCCCACGCGTGGCTCGGGCACGAAGTTGTCGATGTCCACGCCGATGATCGACTTGATCGTGTTGATGAGCGAGACGCCGTGTCCCCCGCCCGCCTGCGCCGCGAGACCGTGAGGGAGGATGTCGCCCACGTTAGGGGTGAGCTTCACCAGCACGGGAACCGTCGAGTATTCGACCGCCCAGCTGGTGATCCGTTCGTTGACCGTGGGCTCCTGTCCCACCGCCGAGCCCATCCCGCGCTCGCACATCCCGTGGGGGCACCCGAAGTTCAGCTCGAGCCCATCGGCGCCTGCGTCGATCGATCTCTTGATGATGTCCTTCCACTCGTCTTTGGACTCGACCATCAACGAGACGACCACCGCGTGCTTCGGATATTTCTTCTTTACCTCGTAGATCTCTTTGAGGTTCGTCTCCAGCGGTCGATCGGTGATCAGCTCGATGTTGTTGAACCCCACCGCTCGCGAGCTGCGGCTGTGGATCGCGCCGAAGCGGCTCGACACGTTCTGGATCGGCTCGCCCAGCGTCTTCCAGACGGCGCCGCCCCAGCCCGCGTCGAACGCGCGCTCGACCTGGGCTCCGGAGTTGGCTGGCGGGGCTGAGGCGAGCCAGAAGGGGTTGGGGGACTCGATTCCGCAGATGTTGGCAGAGAGGTTTGGCATGGCTCGTTCAAGCTCCCGTCAGGTACGCGTCGATGGCGATGGCGGCGGTCTTTCCCTCGGCGACCGCGTTGACGACCTCTTTGCCGCCGTTGCGGCAGTCACCGCCGGCGTACCACCCGGGCCGGCCGGTGGCGCCATCGTCGTCGGTGACGACCCGCCCCCACTGGACCGCGATGCCGTCCAGCTCCGCCAACAGCGCACCCAACTTGGACTGCCCGATGGCCACGAGGACGAGGTCCGCGTCGATGACGAACTCGGTGCCGTCGATCGGCCTCTTGTCGTCGTCCACCCGAACGCAGGTCACCCCGCTGACCCTGCCGCCGTCGCCCACAAAGCCGATGGGTTGCGTTCTCCACGCCGCGCGAGCGCCCTCGTTTTTGCCCGCGCTCCACTCGTGTTGATAGCCGCTCATGGCGTCCTCTACCCCTCGGTAGACCATCACCACCTCCTCGGCGCCCAACCCGCGGGCCTCGCGGACGACGTCCAAGGCGGTGTTTCCGCCCCCGAGTATGGCGACCTTCTGGACCCCGTCCAGGCTCTCGGTGCCCAGCTTTATCCGCTCGATCCAGTCCACGGCGCCTTCGATACCGTCGAGCGTGTCTCCGGGTCCCCGAAGCATCTTGTCAGGACCCAGCCCGAAGCCGATGAAGACCGCGTCGTAGTCGGCGTCGAGCTGCTCGAAGCTGATGTCATCCGGGATCGTGACGTTGGTCCGGACCTCGATCCCCTCGATGTCGTCGAGCACCCACTGCACCTCCTCGACGGCGCGATCGGCCTTCATCTTGTATGGCGCGACCCCCCAGGTGTTGAGCCCTCCGAGGACATCGGACTTCTCGAAGATCACCGTGGCGTGTCCGCGCCGCCGCAACTCGTGGGCGGCCGCGAGGCTGGCTGGGCCTCCGCCGATGAGGGCGACTCTCTTGCCGCTGTCCTCGCCCGCCTCGAAGTAGCGCCAGTTCTTCTCAAACGCCAGGTCCGTAGCGTAACGCTGAAGCTTTCCGATCTGGATGGGCGGAGCGTCCATCTTGGTGAAGACGCAGTCTCCAACGCAGAGCACCTCGACCGGGCACACGCGAGCGCAGCTCATGCCCAAGATGTTGGACTCGAAGATGGTCTTGGCTGACCCCTTGAGGTTCCCGGTGGAGATTTTCCGGATGAACTCGGGGATGTTGATGTGGGTGGGGCAGACCTGCGTACAGGGGGCATCCTCGCAGTAGAGGCAGCGATTCGCCTCGGCCTCTGCCTGGGCGCGGGAGTATGCGGGCTTGAAGTCGTCGAAGGCGTTTTCCGACCGGTCAGCCTTCACCGAAGTGGCCATGGGTGGCTCCTTCTGTAGCGTCTCGAGAACTAGAGCACCCGAAGATAGAGCAAGTCGGCGAGGGCGACAATCGCTGCGCGCTCGTCTCGTCGGTTCAACCACGGGACTCCCGCTCACGCCGACCGACCCGCAGCCCAGCCGGCGGGGCTACCCTCCAGCTGGGGCGGCCTGTGCGGCGTTGGCCTTCAGAGAACCGCGCGGGCCGCGCGAGGGAGCGCCGTCGGGCGAGGCGATGCGGCGGCTCCGAGCACCCTGCAGCTGACGCGCACGCGCGGGTTCTTCGGCAGCCCCGCGGGCAGCTCCGCGCCTGCGTCTGCGCTGGTGGCGGACTCTCCCCAGGGCGGAGGTGGTCCTGTCGCCGAGGCAGCCGGGGGAGCGCTTCGAGCCGCACCGGTGTCGCTCAGCGCTGGCCGGACCGGATTGAGAAAAAGCTCGGTTTGCGTGACATCGCTCTTGGCATACATTGCCGGTCCGAGAACACGGAAAGCAGGTGAGCCATGGCGAGCACGAACGAAATCGAGAGCCTCGAGGCCCTCCTCCGCAAATTGCCGCAGGAGGATCAGGCCGAAGCCTTCAGGATCCTCTACGGCAACATGCCCGATGAGCTGCCGATCCCCGATGGCGCCACGGCTCTGGCACAGGCCCACGACTTCGACGTCGCCGCTTATCGGTTCCAGTCCACGCCCGAGCAACGTCGCCCCGCGCGTATCGTCAGGGTGGGTGTCGTCCAGATGCAGATCGTCGAGGCGACGGACGCGCCTGTCGACAGGCAATTTCAAGCGCTCTGCGACCGCACCGAGCAGCTCATCCACGCCGCCGGCGCCATGGGCTGCAATGTGCTGGGTCTGCAGGAGGCGTGGACGATGCCGTTCGCCTTCTGTACTCGCGAGAAGCACCCCTGGCT
>JAAZYN010000453.1 GCA_014239625.1 Myxococcales bacterium
CGGCAGCACTACGCCTCCTTGGTTTCCCTCGAAGTTCCATGAATTATCCGGGCTAAGTCCGGTGATCGGTGGTCGCCCCCGACCGTGATAACGATGGCCGATACGCCCCAGCCAGGCGACTGGCCACGCGGGCGCCGGGTTGGACCAACGAGCGCCGCGCTGCGGCGCTCCCCGGAGGGCACTCCCCACGCGGCCTCACGACGAAGGCGGGGCAGAGATCCCGGTCGAGACCCCGTCGCGCGCCTCGATGGACACCGTGTAGGGCTCACACGTCAGATCCTGCACCGCCCGAGGCCCGGATGCTCCATGGCACGTCGAGCGCAGCGCTGGTGACCGTGGCGCGGACCGCCGAGCCAGTGGAAGGAGGTCCCGCCCGTCGGCGCTGTGGATCCGTGGCTCTCAGCCGATGGGCCGCGAGGCGCGCGAGTTAGTTTCCGGCCTGCGCCGCCATCGCCTTTATCAACGAATCGATGTCCGTCGCGTCGTCGTCGTCGAAGTCCAGGTCGGCGGTCTCCTCGAACTCTGGGCTTGCCGTCCAGCCCTCGTACTCGCCGCGCGCTTTCGGCGATTTAGTCTCGAGAATGTAGCTCACGCGATTGATCGGCTCGATGTCGACGAGCGCGGCCAACTGAAGACCCGTCACGCTCAGCGCAGGCTTGGCCCCGGTCACCTCGACGTTGTCCAACTCCAGCTTGCCCATCAGCTTCGCCAACGCCTCTGCCCCCTTCGGGCTGGACGTCAGCACGCGATGCTCGATCTGATGCGTGGCGTTCGGGTGGGCGCCTGCGTTGAGGAGGGCGTCGACTGTCTTCCAGTCTTCGATCTGGCGATACTGCCGAGGCGTCGGCAAGAGCGCCTCGAAGCCTTGCCAGTCTGGATCAGCCCGGCTGATGAACAGGATCTCCATGCCGATGGAGGCCCGAATACGCTCATCGAGACCGCGAGGCTTCACCTCGAAATAAAACAAGAGGTCGCGGTTACTCCCACCGGTCCGGCGACCGACGTAGAGGCCGTCGCGCTCTCGAGCTTTCTCCCGGATACGGTTCTCGACCGCGTTGAGGCGGCGCTCTTCCAGCTCGCTGGGAAGCCCGTCGTCGGTCTTCTCCGCCATCGGAACACGGACGCCAAAGAACCATGAGTGCGTGGCCAACGGATAGTGTTCCAGTTGGCCCAGATCGAGCAGGATCCAGAAGCGCAGGTCGTCTTCTTCCGCCTGCCAGCGTTCGAACATTGCGGCGTATGCCAAGGCCTATCACTCCGTGTCAGAGAGCCAAGAAGTCCACAACCCCTCAATCGTCGTCAACACCGCAATTGACTCCGAGTCACTCGCGGAGGCGGCAGAGCCGCTTGTGTTCACTTGTGCAGCGCCCGGCGGTCGACGTCCATAGCAGCCTCGCGGACGATTTCAGCCAGCGTCGGGTGGGCGTGGACGGATCGTGCGATGTCCTCGGCGCTGGCGGAAAACTCGATCGCGACCGCGACTTCAGCAATCAAATCGCCGGCTCGCGCCCCCACGATGTGGCAGCCCAGGACCCGGTCTGTTTCTTTGTGCGCCAGGATCTTCACGAACCCGTCGGTCTCGCCCAACGCCATCGCCCGCCCATTGGCGCGATAACGAAAGCGACCTTTGGAGTACGGCACACCGGCATCCTTGAGCTCCTCTTCGGTCTTGCCTACGCCCGCGACCTCCGGGTGGGTGTAGACGATAGAAGGGATCGCGTCGTAGTTCAGATGCCCTGCCTTGCCGGCGATGAGCTCAGCCACCGCGATGCCCTCATCTTCCGCCTTGTGGGCCAACATCGGCCCAGGCGTGACATCACCGATCGCGTAGATGGAGTCGATTGAGGTCCGCCAACCCTCGTCGACCTCGATCTGCCCCCGAGCGTTCTTCTTGACCCCCGCCTCTTCGCAACCCAGACCCGCCGTATAAGGGCGCCGCCCGATGGCGACCAGGACGCGGTCGCCGTCCACGTTGTGGCGCACCCCCTCCTTGTCGTCGTAGGTGACCGTCACCGTGTCCCCCTCGACGCGAGCGGCGCAGACCTTGGAGCCCAGCCTGAACTCCATCCCCTGTCTCGCGAGGATCTTGTGCGCCTCTCGGGCACACTCTCCATCGATCCCGGGCAGGATGCGGTCCAGGTACTCCAGCACAGTGACGCGAGCGCCCAACCGACGCCACACCGACCCCAGCTCCAGCCCGACCACGCCCGCACCGATGAGGATGAGGTGCTCAGGCACCGTGTCGTAAGTCAGCGCTTCGGTGGATGTCCCGATCCGGTCATAGTCGAACTCGACACCTGGCAACGGGCGCACATCCGAGCCCGTCGCGATGACGATGTTTTTCGCCTTCAGTAGGCGCTCGCCTCCCTCGCTGGTCACCGACACCGTGTTGCCGTCCCGGATAGACCCCAGGCCATGGACGTGCGCCACCTTGTTCTTCTTGAACAGCTGCGCGATGCCGCCTGTGAACTGGGTCACGATGGCGTCCTTGCGTTTGAGCATCGCCTTCAAATCCAGCGAGATCCCCGACAGCACAACCCCGTGTGCGGCAGAGTCGTGGTGCGCCTGCTCGTAGCGCTCGCTGGACTCCAGCAGCGCCTTGGATGGGATGCACCCCACATTGAGGCAGGTGCCGCCCAGGGTCGGCTCCTTCTCCACGCACGCCGTCTTGAGCCCCAGCTGCGCCGCGCGAATCGCGCACACGTAGCCCCCAGGGCCGCTGCCGATGACGACCACATCGTAGGTGTCCATGAGTCAGACCTCCAGAAGGACCCGGTTGGGGTCTTCGATGCATTCTTTGATCTTGACCAGAAAGCCAACAGCCTCGCGACCATCGACGATCCGATGGTCGTAGCTCAGCGCGAGGTACATCATCGGGCGGACCGCGACCTGATCGCCGACGACGACCGGCCGCTTCTCGATCTTGTGAAGTCCCAGGATCCCCGACTGTGGCGGGTTCAGGATGGGCGTCGACAACAACGACCCATAGACACCGCCGTTGCTGATGGTGAACGTCCCACCGGTCATCTCCTGCAAGGTGAGGCGGTTACTGCGCGCCTTCTGAGCCAACTCGCTGATGGCTCGCTCGAAGCCCGCGAAGCTCAGCCGGTCGGCGTCTCGCACCACCGGAACCACCAGCCCACGACCGCCACCCACGGCGACGCCGATATCATAGTAGTTCTTGTACACCACATCGGTGCCCCGGATCTCCGCGTTCACGCCGGGGAAGCTCTTGAGCGCCTCGATGGACGCCTTCGCGAAGAAGGACAGGAAGCCCAGCTTGATGCCGTGTTTCTCGGCGAACTTCTCCTTGTATTGTTTCCGCAGCGCCATCACCGCGCTCATGTCCACCTCCTGAAAGGTCGTCAACATCGCCGCGTTGTGTTGTGCGGCGACCAACCTCTCGGCGATCTTCCGACGCAGCGACGACATGGCGACGATCTCTTCGCGCGCCGCGGTCTCACTCGATGAGCGCGCTGGCACCACGGTAGGGCGGGCTGGGGAAGCCGCCGCGGGGGAGGCCGGAGCGGCCGCGTGAGCCAGGACGTCCTCTTTCAGAACGCGCCCGCCCTTTCCCGTGCCGGTCACCGCACGTGGGTCCAGGCCGCGCTCTTCGACCAGACGCTTCGCGGCGGGCATCAGATCTACGCCGTGCGCCGGAGCGCCAGGCCCGACAGCGCCCCGCGCGCCGCCGCATCCGCAGCGGGCTGGGCCGTCTCATCGATGGTCGCGATGACGGCCCCCACAGCGATCTCGCCGTCGGCAGCCACGAGCTGCTTTTCGAGCCGACCGGCTGCCGGAGCCGGCACGTTGACGGTCACCTTGTCGGTCTCGAGAGTCACCAGGTCCTGATCGAGCGCGACGAAGTCACCCTCGGCGACCAACCATTCGGCGACGATGGCTTCGGTGATGGACTCTCCCAAATCTGGAACTTTGACGTCGTGCGACATGCTGGCCCTCGTCGTCTGGCGGTGATTGGTCGATGTAGCGGCAGCTCAGGCCTCCCGGCGGAAGACCTCGGCCACGAGGGCCTTCTGCTCGATGGCGTGTGCTTTGGCAGACCCAGTCGCCGGGGACGCGCTGGCGTCACGTGTGACCCACCGCAGGGGCGGTCCATCCGCGAACAAGTGGGTCAAGCGG
>JAAZYN010000454.1:0-2154 GCA_014239625.1 Myxococcales bacterium
CCAGGGTCGTAACAGGGCGGACTGAAACCCCGGGAGCGCGGCCTTGGAAGCAACGAAGAGATAGCCAGAGGAGCAACTCCTCCAAGGCCCTGGGCTGTCAGGTCAGGTGTTTAACGCCACGCGGGCACCTGGTCGATGATTCGGGGGCTTCCGAAGACGTGCTCGGCCATGGCCCCGAACGCCTCCCGGTCTGCCCCGCGCCACTGAAGGTCATCGAGCGCTTCGGTGAGGGGCACATCTCTCCGCAGGGTCGCCAGCTCCCGGTAGAGCATGGCCAGCTCTCGCCGATCGGACAGGATCCCCGCCAAGGTCGTCGCGCCGCGCACCTTCACATCCCAGGAGTCCGCCGTGTCCGGGATATGTTGGATGTGCTCATACCGGGCCAACACCGTCGACGCCCCCTTGGCACCCCATCTCGGCAAGCCCGGGATGCCATCCGCAGAGTCGCCCACCAGAGCGAGGTAATCCGGGATGCTAGCGGGAGCGACCCCGAACTTGTCTCGGACCGCGAGCGCGTCGTAGGTCTTGCGCCGCATCCGATCGAGCTGGATCACCTTGCCCCCGACGCACTGCGCCAGATCTTTGTCCGGTGAGCAGATGACGACTCGCCCCACCTGGTCCAGCGCACCGTATGTTGCCGCCGCGGTAGCCAGAGCGTCATCCGCCTCGAACGCGACCATAGGCCACACCACGATGCCGAGAGCCGCGACGGCCTCCTCGGCCAGGTCGAATTGGGCGCGGAGACGCGGGTCGATGCCGGCGCCCGTCTTGTACCCATCGAACATGTCGTTCCGAAACGACTCGATGACGTGATCGAAGGCCACCGCCAGGTGGCTGACCTCCGAGGTCTTGAGGAGCCCGATGAGAGAACGCACCAGCTGGCGGGTGGCTCCAATCTCGCGCCCATCCGGACCTTGTTTCGAGCTTCGAGGCGCATAAAAAGCCCGGAAGAGCTCGAAGGTTCCGTCGACGAGGTGAACATCAGGCATCGTTGACGAGGCCCCTGAAGTAATCCTGGATGTTGCGCCTACCGTACGCCTCTGCGACGCAGTCGTGGCTCCCGACCCAGGCATAAAATCGGATGATATGAGCGATCCGGGGCGCGAACGGGAGCACGCAATGAGAGGCCGCGCGCGCGAGCCCTGCAGGTACCGCCCTGACCTTCACCGGCGTGCCCAGAGCGCCGAAGAGGTGCTCGACGATCTCGCCACGCGTCAGCACCTCCGGGCCTCCCACGGTCCGCTCGCCAAACCCCACCTGAGTGACGGCGTCGGCGCACGGGATGGCGAGGTCGCGCTCGTCGATCGGGTTCGTCCGGGAGCTCGGGTCCCCGATCAACGGGACCCTACCGCGGCGGGCATAGGGCAAAAGAGCCCCAAAGGCCGAAAAGAAACCGGTCGGCCGCACCACCGCATACTCCAACTCGCTGGCCCGCAGAGCATCGACGACGGCCTCGTGGGCGTCGACGTACTGCAGACCTTGCATCTGGTCCGAGTTGGCAACGGACACGTAGGCGAAACGCTTTACGCTCGCCCGCTTGGCCGCCTCCAGAATATTGAGGTTCCCTCGCCTGTCCACCCTGTCGTAGGTCTGCCAGAGGCCACTGGCCGATGGCAACACCGAGGCGCCGAGACACGAGAACACCCGCTCAACCCCCTGCATCGCCTCCATCAGCGCGTCAGGTCCGGCGAGGGCGTCGGCGACGACCCGGCTGTCGGCGGCCACGGACTTCAGGCGCTCTTCGGAGCGACCCATGACGCGGACGACCTCGCCTCGAGATGTCAGCTCCGACGCGACGGCGCGGCCGAGCAGGCCGCTCGCGCCCGCGACGAGGGTGATACTCATGGCTCCCTGTTTGCCTCAGCTTTGCCCCGAACGCAAACGACCGCGAAGACCATCAGGGCCGCAACACGACTTTGCCGATCGTCTCTCTCGACGTAAGCGCCGCGAGCGCAGCGCCTGCGTGCTCCAAGGGCCAGGATCGACTGACCAGAGGCTTGACCTGGCCCCGCTCGAAGAGCTCGAACAGGGTGGCCATGCACTCGTCGATCTCAGCTTTATTGAAGAACTATTTCTTGGTCATCCCCTGGACCTTCAATATCAGGCGGTGTCTGAGTTCGATCTCTTTCTGCTCTGGGATCTGGACTTTGATCT
>JAAZYN010000454.1:2164-4135 GCA_014239625.1 Myxococcales bacterium
ACGTAGTTCATCGGCGCTTTGGGGATACGGCCCGAGGCGAACCCGATGACCAGCAGCCGCCCACCGAACCCCAGAGCGCGCAGCGACTGGTCGAAGACGTCACCGCCCACCGGATCGTAGATGACGTCCGCGCCACGACCGCCGGTGAGCTCCTTGGTGAGGGCTCGCCAGTCCTCGCTGCGGTAGTTGAAGCACCTCTCCGCCCCATGGGCCTCGGCCACGGCGCATTTTTCGGCGCTCCCCGCGGTCCCCAGCACCCGCGCACCCAACGCCTTTCCTATCTGCACCGCCGCCAACCCGACCCCGCCGGCGGCCGCATGCACGAGCAACGTCTCACCGGGCTGGAGCCGAGCGCGGTAGTCGAGGGCGAAGTAGGAGGTCTGGTAGACGATCGCGAAGGCCGCCGCCTGATCCAGGGACATCCCGTCGGGGATCGCGAACACCGAGTGCTCGCGCGCTGCGACTACCGACGAGTAGCCGCCGTGAGGCAGCATCCCCATGACCCGCTGCCCAACGGTAAACCGCTGAACGTCTGGCCCAACCGCACGGACGGTCCCCGCCACCTCCGCCCCTGGCGAAAATGGCAGCGGCGGCTTGTCCTGGTAAAGCCCAGCGATGATGAGGGCGTCGAAGAAGTTGCAGCCGATGGATCCGACGTCGATGAGGACATCACCGGCCTCCGGCTCAGGGACAGCTCGTCGAGCTTCGGTGAGGCATTCTGGACCGCCCCAGTCGGTTACCTGCATGCTACGTAAGGTCGTTGTCATGGGCACCTGTCATCGTTGCTGACGAACGAGTCGATGATGAAGTCGGTCAGGTTCAGTGGGTCGCAGCCGTGGTCGTCCTCGCAGATGAGGTCCCACTCCGGCTGAGCTTTGGCGTGGCACGGGAGGCACTCTGCGCCAAACTGGTTCTCCACCCCCTCCACGCCGCGCGCCAAGATCGTCGTTCCGTCTGAGGTGTTGTCGAGGGAGAAGAACTCCCAGTCGTTGGACACCGGCGACCACCCCGCCTCGCGCTTGACCATGGCCTCGAAGGGCACCAGCTGAATGATCGTCCCCACGGGATAGGCTCTCCCCTCGGGGTCCTCGGCGACGGCCAGCGCCTCGTTCAGACGCCCCGCCTTGTTCGTAATGTAGAAACTGCGCACCCGGGTCCAGTTGGTCAGACACTCGAAGTCGTCGGGCTGCGCCTCGAAGTCGTCGGGCGCTGGGGTCAGGTCGGGCTGCGCGTCGCTAACCACCTCGACGTTCACGTCCGGGGTCGCCGCGGGTTCGAGCGGCTCGGGGCAACCGCTCAAAACAATGAGTGCAGCCAGCGCCTTCATAGCCAGAGCATCGACGGTCATGGGCGCAGCCTACTCGAACCGACCCTGGACCGTCGACACGGCTCTTGATAGGCGTGTATTCAATGCGCTGGCCTCTCTTCACACTTCCGCTGGCACTGGCCATGGGGTGCGCTCCCGTGAACGCGACACCTGCCCCGACACCCCCCAGCGCGAGCGGCGAGGAGGTCGCCACACGGGTCGGACCTGCCGAGCCCTTCGCCGTGGGCGCCGCGGCGAGCGCTCCCGAGTGGCTCGAGCAGCCGTGCAGCGCCGCGAACCTGTGCGCCGACGACGACCCGACTCATGGACCCACGCTCCTGGCCGCCGGGGCCGACAGCGCGGTCACTCGCACCAGGGCCGGCCAGCTCTTCGGCTTCCACCGAGACCGGGGGATCTCCGGGCCGCTGGCGTTTCCAGGGCGCCTGCACTGGATCGAGGTCATGGCGGGGGGACGGTTGGTCGCGGGCGACAGCACGGGGCAAGTCTGGACCGCTGTCTCTTTGCCGGCGGCCAGCTCCCAGGCCGGGTGGGCCCGACTCAGGGGGGCCCCCGCTGCATACGTGGCGGACGCGTCGGACACGTGGCTGGCGATGGCCGATCGCGACGAGGTCTTCATCGCGCGGCTGCCCGCCCCAACTCCGGGC
>JAAZYN010000455.1 GCA_014239625.1 Myxococcales bacterium
AGCAGGCTCAGGTCCATGGCGCCGTCGGGGACGATCTCGCCGGCCGCCACGGAGATGGTGCCGGCGGGGATGATCACGAAGTCGAAGGTCAGGATGTGCGTCTGCGCCGCCTCCATGCCCGGGGCGTCGATGGTCGCGCTGACGGCCGCCGTAGAGCCGGCGGGGATAGACGGCATGGTCGCGATCTTGATCCCCTCGTCGGTGGTCGTCGCCCCCTTGGGCGCGACGAAGAGATCGAGCACCGGCGACGCGCTGGTCAGGGTGTTGGCGCTGGGAGTGACCCGGATCTGCGTGAACTCGACGCTGCGGACCTTGTCCTTGTTGGCGGCGAGCTCGGAGCTCTGGGAGATCATGTCGATCGGGATAGCGCCGGTGTTCACCGGATAGCTGGCCGCAGCCGCGGACGCCTGGCCGGCAGCCTCTCCCGTGACGCTGCCCACGTCCACAGACAAGGCCGCGGTGTGGTCGTATTCGATGGGGATGTTGACCGCGTCAGCCACGTCTTGGACGACGTCGCACCCCAGCGTGTTCGCGGTCAGCGCCAAGCCAGTGGTGGCCACGGCGAGGAACACAGCGAGCGCCCAAAACTTACCAACGCGGGTCGTCATATCCTGCTACTCCTGAGGCTTCGTTCATTTGGCATGAGAGCATACCAATCTCGGCAGGTGTGTGCGAATCATGGAAACGAGCGTGGGCCTGAAAGGAGCGACCATGACCCCGGGAGACGTCAAGGAGATCGATGTGAGAGGTCAGCGGCTGGCCTACTTCGAACAGGGGGAAGGCCCACTGGTCATCTGCGTCCATGGGTACCCGGATACGGCCGAGTCCTTCTCGCCCATGGTCGACGCCCTGGCCCAGGCGGGCTTTCGAGCCGTCGCTCCGTTCCTGCGAGGGTACCACCCCAGCGCCGCGGCGAGCGATGGCGACTACTCGGGGATCACCGTCGGACAAGACATCCTGGCCTTGATCGAGGCGCTGTCGGAGTCGACCGCGGCGGTCGTCGGGCACGACTGGGGCGCGCTGGCCGCCTTCTCCGCGACCATGCAGGGGCGTCCGGGGATAATCGCCGCCCTGGTCACCCTGGCCATCCCGCATCCGCGGGCGCTGAAGCCCAGCTTGAAGAGCCTGTGGAGAGCGCGACACTTCCTCACCTACCAGCTCCGATCGCGGGCGACGAGGCACCTAAAGGCCAACGATTACGAGCATATCGACCAAATCTACCGGCGCTGGTCGCCCACCTGGGCCAACAACGCCGCCGCGATCGAGCGTGCCAAGACGTGTTTCCGCCGCCCTGGCGTCGCCGAAGCCGCGCTGGGCTTCTACTGGTCGTGGCGCTCCGAGCAGCGTCACAAGAAGCACCGCCGCACCTTGTCGCAGCGCATCCGCGTGCCCTCCCTGGCGCTTGGCGGACGCCAAGACGGCGCTCTCGACCCGAGCTTGTACCAACACACGCCCGAGCACTACACCGCGCACTATGAGTGGGAGCTCCTCGACGGCGTCGGCCACTTCCCTCACAGCGAAGCCCCCGAGCGAGTGATCCCACGAGTGGTGGCCTTCCTCGATGCGCATGGCCGGGGGGAGTAGCCGTGGAGACCTTTTCGCGTTCGCTGCGGACGCGCGGCTACGAGGCCGACCCCTCGCGGGCCATCCCCCTGGCCCAGTTCATGGCCTACTTTGGCATGCTCCGGTGGGAGGTCCTGTTGGAGCCCCACTTTCAGCTGGTCGATGACCTACGCACGGGCCACTTCTTCGTCATCCGCGAGCAACAGGTCGAGCTGATCAGGCGCGTCGGGATTGGGGTCGGCATGGAGATCCATCTCTGGTGGGAGTTCGTGGGGCGCTCGTCGGTGCGCATCGTCCAGCAGGCCCTCCGGCGCTCCGACCAGGCGGTGGTCGCCCAGGGCCGAATAACCTGCGCGTGGCTTGGGCCGCACCGGCGCCTGATTCGGATTCCGGAGCCCCACCGGTTGGCCGCCAGAGCGGTGACGGGTGGGCCGCGGGGGGTGGTCGAGCGCCTGACCGACCGCGCCGATGACGGCGGCCCGGCGGACCTGGATCCCGGGCAGCTGTCGTATTTCGATCCGGAGCCGGTCCGTTACGCTCCGGGGGACCTGGCGCTGCCGCTGTTGGCCGAGGCGCCCGCGGGCGCCTGGTCGACGAAGTTGAAGATCCGCCCCTCGGACGTCGACATCTTCGGACACGTGAACGCGACGCACTACGTGAACCTACTCGACGACGTGCGCGGCCAGGCCCGCGCCGATGGTGCGTACGGGCTGGACTCGGGGTGGGCGACGGGGCGCTCGACTCGGGTGGGGATCCGCTACGACCGCGAGGTGGTGGCCAACGCCGAGGTCTCTATCGCCAGCTGGACGGCGCCCCAGCGCGATGGGGCGGTGGGGTTTGCCATCGGGCTGCCGGGCGGCGGACCAGCGGCCTGCATAGGCACCGTCGTCAGCGAAGGAGCGCTGCGGTGAAGGCGTTAACGCTGGCGTCGGTGGTGCTCTTGGCGAGTTGCCCGGCCCCATCGGTGCCGATCGGTCCCGCGGACGGGACCACAGACACCCCGCCGCCGCGCGACGCCGGACCGCAAGAGGACGCCGCGCCGGACTCACCGTCAGTGCCGGACGCTGACGCCGAAGGGCTCGCCGAGCTCTCTCACGGGCTCACCGAGCTCCCTCAGCCCCGGCCGACGTGCCCCAGCACCGGCGACGGCACGGTGGCAGGCACCGTCACCCTCGAGGCGCTCGACGAGTGCTCCGGGCTGGTCGCGAGCCGCCGCAACCCGGGCGTGCTGTGGGCACACAACGACAGCGGCGCCGGCCCAACCCTGTACGCGCTGGGTGCCGACGGGGCCCACCTGGGCACCTTCCACGTCACCGGCGCTCAATCCAACGACTGGGAAGATCTCGCGCTGGCTCGAGGTCCGGCGGGGAGCGCGGACCGGCTCATGATCGGCGACATCGGCGACAACTTCGCGCAGCGCCCCTCTGTCACCGTGTATGCCGTCGACGAGCCGACGGTCCCGAGCGCCGGTGGCGTCGACGACGCTACCGCGGCGGCCGACGCGCTGACCATGATCTACGAGGACGGCGCGCGCGACGCCGAAGGGCTGGTGGTCGACCCGGCTGACGGGACCCTCTACGTGGTCAGCAAAGCTTGGAACGACGGCGTCAGCGGACTGTATCGTTACCCGCCACCGCTTCGCCCCGACGACACCGTCACGTTGGAGCGGGTCGCCGACATCACCCTCGACGATCTGGGCGGCGGCGGCTCCTTCTTGGCGACTGGAGCCGACGTGTCTCCGGATGGGGCTTGGTTCGTGCTGCGCACCTACGACAACGTGCTCGCCTGGCGTCGACCCGCGGGCGCTCCTCTGAAGGCCGCGTTTACCTCTGAACGCTGCCACTGGGCGCACCCCAACGAGCCCCAGGGGGAGGCCATCGCCGTAGCGGCAGACGGGAGCGCCTACTACACGCTGAGCGAGTCCACCGACCAGCCACTATGGTACTTCTCGATCGCGAACACGCCGTGAACCATGAGGTACCCGGACCGGGTTCGACCTGGAGGCCCCCTGAACGCGCTCGAGCCTGACGAACTCTGGTATGCGCCGCCGCTTCCGCGGCGGCTCCCGGGGCGTGGTCTCCCTGATCCGGGTCGCCGAAACGCCGACACGCGGCGGCGACCGCCCGAGCCAGCTCGCGAAGGGCCCGCCCGGACGCCGCCCTCTGGGGCACTCGAAGGCAACCGGTGATCGCGCTCGGTGAGACGTGGGCGTTGGAACGCCAGCCCCCTGGCGGGGACCCGTCGTTGAGGGCTTGGAGCACGGCGGACGTCTATATACTCGACCATGCTCAGCAGCGCGGGCTGCTGGAGAGGTCGCCCCGAGTGCTGATCGTCAACGACGCATTTGGCGCGCTGGGCGTCCCGGTCAGCGGACTGAACCCGCAGTGGTGGAGCGACTCCTTTCGCGCGGCGCGGGCGCTGCGGCACAACCTGACTCGCAACCACCGTGATCGCGACGCCGTGACGGTGGTGGGCGGCGACACCGACCCCGCCGGTGCTGTAGACCTGGTCTTGCTGCGCTTTCCAAAGACGCTGGCCTGGCTCCACGATCAGCTGCTCCGGCTG
>JAAZYN010000456.1 GCA_014239625.1 Myxococcales bacterium
TCGCGCTGGCGTCCGCCAGCGGTCCCGAGGGCTCGTCGACCCGCCGAAGCCAACGGCGCAGCGCGGGGTGGCGGATCAGCCCACCGGAGCGGGAGCGACCCACGCCGCCCTCGTCATGCGGCGCTCACGCCGAACGGAGGGGTCCAACGCGCCCCCTCCCAGGGCGTCATCGTCGCTTGGTCGCGCGGGACACGGACAGCGAATGCGCCCCGCGGCCGCCGGCACCTCAGACCACGTCTCCCTTCCGGCGCTCGATGGTCTCGCTGTAGCTCGTATTTGCAACCAGCTCGGCCAGGATCTGCACGTACTTGTCCGCCAGATCCGGCCGGTGGCGCCGCTTGGCGTCATCGACCCAATCAAACACCCGTAACACCGCCAGCTCCGAGTTCACAAAGTGCTCCACCGCCTGCACCACGACGTCGACGGAGCCGGCGCTCACGGATCGACTGAACGTCTCGAATTGAAATCGCCGACCGCTCGAATTTTCGACCTCCAGCGTGATCTTGCCCGGTGCATCGCTGTTGGCGTCATGGTCGTCTTCGCCACGAGTGAAGTCCCCGACCACGCTGAAGTCGACAAAGAAGAGCGAGTTCAACGATGGATACGCGTCGCTCAGCGTGGACTTCAGGCCCTTGAACAGGGCGTCTACCATGCCCACTCCGCGGCCGGTCACTGAGTGCCCCCCCCCGCCCGACGCCTCGTTCAAGCGACACTGGATCATCGCCACGTTCTCAGTCAGGTCCTCGTGCAGCGTATACTGCGGCACTTTCAAAGTGAGGTAACCGTCCGCCAGTATCTCCCTGACCAGGCTTAGGAGTTCTTTTTGAGTACGCATGAGATGCACCTCGTCGCTCGGTCCAGCGGGACCTTGACGTTCATCATGTTGCAACACGGTTAGAGCCCCGTAGCTTCCGACTCTTGCGGGTTTTGCCCCCATCTGGAGCCCGCGAGATGGAACACTCTGGGGCGCTGGAAACCGAGCCTTCCCCTGCTTTTACTCAGTGAAAGGCCATGGGTCGGCGGTGTCAAAGCCCAATGAGCGGCAAACGCCCTCCATGGGCGGGGGCACGGCGCTTGATAGCTCTAGCGGCGTGCGCCGCACCGGGTGTTCGAACGCTAAACGCCATGCATGCAACATTGGACGTCCCAGAGAGGGATCCTGACGCCCGTACAGCGGATCAGCCAAGACCGGCCACCCCGCAAGCGCCAGCTGCGCCCGAACCTGATGTTTTCGTCCGGTCTCTAGATGAATGGCCAGGATCGCGCGGGTGGCGTCGCCGGCCAGTCGTCGGTACCGCAACCCGGCTGGCTTGCCGCTCGGATGCTGCATCACGCCACGCGCGCCGTCCGGTCTCGGAGCCAGGCGATGGTCCAGGCGCCCTTCTCTCGGCGGATCTCCCACCACCACCGCCAGGTAGCCCTTGTCCACGCTTCGATTCGCAAACGCCTTGCTGAGCCGCGCCGCCGCTTTCGACGTGCGGGCCAGGAGCATGATCCCAGAGACGTTGCGGTCGAGCCGGTGCACCAACCCCACATACACGTTGCCCGGTTTGTCGTAGGCCGACTTCAGATAGCCCTTCACGCGGTCGACGACGTTGTCGTCTCCGGCTCGCGCCGCCTGGCTCAACAGACCCGCTGGCTTGTGTACAGCGACGAGGTGGTTGTCCTCGAACGCGATCGCGATCCCCTCTGGCATGATGGTGATCCTAGCCTATCCGGGACGACAGCGCCCGCTCGATGGCACAGCGTACGTCATTGGATTCAGGCAGTGTCACCATCTTTTGACAGGGGAGCATGCCCCGACTTCCATGAAGGTCTCACCTGATGGAGACCTCCTCATGTCCACGCCGAAGAGCGGCAAGAGCAGCCCCCCCCCTGGCACGCCCGCGCGAATGGAGCGCTTGGTCGGAAAGGCCAGGATCGCGCGTGCGTCCGGTCACCCTCGAGAAGCGCTGAGCATCCTGGAGAGCGCCCGCCGCCTGACCGCTGGCGCGACACCACGGCGCGAGCTCGTGGTCTCCGAGCTGCGGGAGCGGGCGCTCGCGTACACCGCCCTCAACGACTACGAAGCGGCGCACCAGAGCCTGGCGCTGGCGCTGGAGGCCGCCGGGGACGTCCCCGCGGCCACCGACGGGGTGCGCGCCGAGCTGGCGATGTTGGAGCTCATGGCCGGCCGACCCGAGGCGGCGACGACGCGGGTCCAGCGACTTCGCGGACGAGGGCGACGCGCCACCCTGATCGCGCGGGCGCGGCTGGAGCTGTTCACCGGGGGCACTCAACGCGCCGAGCAGGCGCTCCAGGCTGGGGAACAGGCGCCCGGCGGGATCGACGAGTTGGCGCCGCCGGTGGCCGCGTTGCGCGCCCTCGGGCAGCTCTGGGACGGCCGACCGGAGCAGGCCCGGTTGCTGATCGAAGGGGTCATGGTCGCTGGCAACCCCTACTGGGAGGTGGTGCGTCTGCTGACCATGCGGGCGCTCTGGGTGGACAGCGGCGACGTCCGTTACCTGCGCCTGGCCCTTGGCGTCGCCGAGCAGCTGCGCTTCGAGACCCGCCCGCGGGTGCTCCCTGGCCTCGTCGCCGCTGCCTTGAGCCAACACGCGGCGCTGCTCTCTCTGACCGGCCAGACCTTCCTCGCGGTGCAAGCCGCCGACGAGGCCATGGACACGCTGGGGCCGCTGACCCTTCCAGAGTGGCCCCGGGCCGCCATGCTTCAAGATCTGGCGGTGGTGTATCGAGACGCCGGCGAGGATGACAAGTGGAATATCGCCGTCGACCAGTGGGAGGGAGCCCCGAACGCGATGTGGCCCGACCGCATGTTACGTGTCACTGGCCCTCGCGCCCGAGGAGCCGTGGACACGCCATCCATGGCCAACACCCACACGAGCGCCACCAGCTCGGCAGACTTGACGCTGGCCGCCTTGGCGGTGGCCGAAGCCGACGTGCACTGGGAGCGGGCGCTGCTCCGAGAGCTGGTCTCCCAGGGAGAGCTGGTGGGCGCCCGCTGGACCCGGGGTGACGGAACCAGCGTCGCCACCACTGGCGTCACCGAGGCCGTCGTCTCGCGAGAGCTCCCAGCGGGCCCCGAGGGTGACACGATCATCGCTTACGGTGACCGCAGCCTCTCGCTGACGTGGCCAGCGGAGGTGGTGGCGCGGCTGACGGCAGCAGCCGCGCGCGAACGCGAGCGGCGGCGACAGCAGCGCACCCTGCTCGAGGCCCTGGAGCTCGCGCGCGGCCAGCGCGACGAGGCTGTGAACGCCTTGGAGCGGGTGCGGAGGGGCCCCTCGGCGCGGATCGCGGGTGGGACCTTCCCCTCGGTAGCCGGGCGCTCCAACTCTCTCGGCCATGTCCTCGACAAGCTGGGCCATCTCGCGGCGACGCAACTCCCGGTGTTGTTCGAAGGGGCCCCGGGCACTGGCCGACGTCACCTGGCACGCGCGCTCGCTGCCCATCTGACCGGCGAGCCGGAGGGCTGCATTCAGCTCGACCTGGCGCTGGTTCCGCCACAGACCATGGTGTCGACCCTCGGGAGGCTGTCGGTGGAGGCCGCGGGCGCGCCTTGCGTGCTCGCCGGAGCGGAGCACCTGACGGCCGAAGGAGCGAGCTGGCTCCTCGCGCGGATGGAGACAGGCCCCCGTTGGCTGATCACCCTGGACGAGGGCGATCAGCGGGCGGCAACCTCGGCCCTGCGCGCAGCCCTGGCGAGCAGCACCGTGCGCATACCGGGCCTGGACGAGCGCCTGGAGGACCTCCCGGACCTCATCGACGCGCTGATCGCACGTCTGGGCGGGCGCAGCGAGCAGGTCGGGGCGGCGGCACGCTCGGTGCTGGCACGACGTCTATGGCCGGAGCACGTAGCCGGGCTTCGCGCCACGCTGGCGGACGCCATGGTCCGCGCCGGCGGGCGATCCATCACCCCCGAGTCCCTGTCGGCGGCCACCGCAGACGACGCCGCAGCGGCCAGCCTCAGTGAAGGCCTCGACCTGGGCTACCACGCCGCCATCAAGTCGTTCCGCGCGCGCCTTCTCCTGCACGCGCTCAAGACCACCGGAGGAAACCGCACCAAGGCGGCCAAGCTCCTGGATGTCCAGCGGACCTATTTCATGCGGTTGATCCGGGACCTGG
>JAAZYN010000457.1 GCA_014239625.1 Myxococcales bacterium
CGCGCCGCGTCGATAGCGGGTCCCGCTGGCCGCTCCGACCCCGGTCCCAGCCATCTGAGCCGAGGTGGCGGTCGCTACCCCGCCGGACGGAGCGCCGGTTCCACCACGGGCTCCGTCGGCTCCGGAGTCACCGGCCGCTCCGGATGAGGCCACCCACTCGCCTCCGGAAAAATCTCCGGCCGCGTCGCTGCATCCAGCCCCCTGCGGGCCGGGGGGGCCGGCGGCCCCGTCTGCTCCGTTCAGCCCGTCCAGCTTCTTGATGGCGTCGGGGAAGCCAGCCTCCGTGAGGTGCGACCCGCAGCTCCCACTCGAGCTGGCCTGGTCGCGGGTCCACGAGTAGCCGGGGGCGCCGTCTTTGCTCGGGTCGGGGGGAGTGTAGGAGGGTTGATTGTAAACCGGGCACGTCGCGGCGCCGCCAGCGATGCCGTTGGCGCTCCCGCAGGCCGGGTTGGTCCCGGCGGAGCCTCCGGCCACCGTGCCGCTGCAGGAGCTCGGGCAGTCGAAGGAGCCGCTCTGGGCGCTGTCCGATCCATCGCCGCCGTCCAGCGCGCCCCCGCCGCCGGAGTTCCGACCGAACCCGTTGTCTCCATTGGTTCCGTTGGCCCCCGTGCCGCCCAGACCGCCGACGATCCGGTTGTTGATGATCTGGAGGCTGTCGTCGCTGTTCAAGGCGTACACGGCGTAGCTGCTGTAGCCGCCACCGGAGCTGGGGATCGCGCCGATGTCATAGCCCTCGACCACAAAGCCGCTGAGGATCGTGTCTTGATTCGTGATGCCCTCGGCGTTGACGGTGCCGGGATCCACCTGGCCCCCGAAGCTGGGCTGCTGGCCGCGAATGATGGTCTGGAACGTCGTGATGTTGCGGCTCTGGAAGTCCGGCGCGTAGCCACCGTGGAGGATGTCGCCCTGGCTCAGGGCGATGTTCTCTTCGTACACCCCTGCCGCCACCAGGATGTAGTCGGCGCTGCTGGCTCCGAAGGCGGCGAGGGCCGCGCCGATGGTGTCGAACGGGCTGGACAGCGAGCCGTCGCCGCCCGGCGGCGCGGCCGCTGAGACGAACAGGGCGTCGCTGACCACCCCGTCGACGCCGTCGCAGTTGTCGTCGTTATAGCTCGTGGTGTCGTCGGGTGCTCCGCCAAAGTCCGTGTCGGGGAGGTCCGTCGACGTGTTGCCGGCCTGGCGCCGACACTCGCACCCGTCCGGCTCCAACCCGTTGGTGTCGACCCACTCGTAGTCTACCCCGCCAACGGTCTCGGTGCTGCACGCCGCGATGTAGCAGGCTGGGGTGGGTAGGGTGTCGTCGCACGCGCCGGTGGCGTGCTGGAGGGTCTCGTTCCAGCGCAGCAGGCAGTTGTTGCCGCAGACGCCGCAGTCGGTGTCCGCCGTGTACTTGCCGCCGACCAGGAAGCCCTCGTCCACGCTGCCGTCGCAGTCGTTGTCCGCGCCATCACAGACGTCGGGGATCACCCCCTCGGCGCTGCACGTGTCGAACGCGTAGGTGCTGTTGCCCTGATCCTGGCAGGTCTGCAGCCCAGTGCACGCGCCCACCGGGCACGATCGTTGAAGGCCGACGGTCCCCGCGCCGCAGGTGCAGGTGTCGGAGTCCGGGGTGCACTGCAGGTCGCCGCCGCCGACGTCGGTGCAGCTGTATCCTGATGGACATGAGGTCCCGAACTCGGAGCCGCTGCTGCAGTCGCGGCCACAGAAGCTCTCCGGTCCGACGGTCACGCAGCTGCTCGACGGCACCAGGCAGTCGTTGTCGGACGTGCAGCTCTGGCACAGATTGTCGGGCAGGGCGAGGCACACCGAGCCGCCGCCGAAGGGAAAATAGCCTGGGTCGCAGGTGGTGGCCACGCACGTCGGGATGCCACCGAGGACCTGGCAGTCCGCGCTGGCGCTGTTGGAGATGAGCTGCGCGCAGTCCAGGCCGCAGGCCCCGCAGTGCTGAGCGTCGACGTATTGGCCGCCGGTGACGAAGGGGTCGTCAATGGTCCCGTCGCAGTTGTTGTCGATCCCGTCGCAGACCTCCGCCGTCGAAGGTTGGGCGCTACACGCCCAGGACGCGCCGCTGCACACCCAGGCGCCGTCGCACGCGGGCCCGGTGGAGCATGCCTGCACGCCGTCCGGGGTGGTCGTGTAGTCCAGGCTGCTGTCCACGCCGTCGACCGCGCCGTCGCAGTCATTGTCGAGGCCATCGCACACCTCGGTGGAGGGGGTCCCCGCAGAGCACGCCGTCCAGCTGCCGCTCCCGCTGAGGTCACAGGTGCGCGTCCCGTTGCACGTGCCCACGTCGTTGGTGACCTGGCAGGCCTCGACGTAGCCATCCTGGATGCAGCTGCAGGTGCCCGAAGTGGGTCGGCAGAGCTTCGCCCCTCCGACGTCTTCGCAGGTGTTGCCAGACGGGCAGCAGCTCTGCTCACCGGTGTTGCCGGTGCACGGCAGCGCAGCGGAGTCGTAAATCGAGCCCGCCTCACAGTCCCGGCCGCAGAAGCTACCTTCTGCCCCCTCGTCCACGCACACATCCGCCGGACCTTGGCAGTCGGCCGCTGTGGAGCACGCGATGCACTGGTTTCCGGTGGGAAGCGGCAGACAGGTGATCCCCAGGTACGGGTAGTACCCGTCATCGCATTCGGCCACCGCGCACACAGGCGTCGCCGGGGCCCCGTCGCAGACCACCGTCCCGTTGGGGACCTGCGGGCAGGCGTAATTGCACGCGCCGCAGTGTTGGTCGGAGAGGCCGTACTTCAGGGCGCCCCCGCTCTCGGTCGCGAACCCCTCGTCGGTGACCCCGTCGCAGTTGTTGTCGATCCCGTCGCAGGACTCTGCTCCTGGGGTCTGAGCGTCGCACAGGATGCCGCTGGCGCCGGCGCAGATGGTCACGCCATCACAGCTACCCTCCACGTTGTCTACGGTGCAGGCCTGACCCACAGCTTCCGCTTCGTCGAGCAGGCCATCGCAGTCGTTGTCCACCCCGTCGCAAAGATCTTCGGCGGGATCGGGGGCGGTGCAGCCCTCCCACCCCACCGCTGGGTCGCAGGTCTCTTGCCCGAAGCAGGTGCCAAAGCCGTTGGTGATGGCGCACGCCTTGGTCTGCCCCGCCACCGACTCGGTGCAGTCGCAGCTCAGGCTCTGAGGGAGACACTGCAAGTCGCCGTTGCCGATGTCGGAGCAGTCGTAGCTGGCCGGGCAGGTCGCGCTCAAGCCGCCGGCGCCAGAACAGTCCCGGCCACAGAACGTGCGAGGGTCGGTGGGGCTGAGCTGAATGCATTTGGAGTTGGCGCCGAAGCACTCCGCGTCGGTGGCGCACTGGTTGCACAGGGTGGCGTTTTCGTCGGTGCAGGAGCCGTTGATGACGATAAAGCCTGGCTCACACTCCGTGACGACGCAGGTCGGCGTGCCCGAGCTCAGGTCGCAGTCGGCTGCGGTCGCGTTCTGGAACTTGGTCAGGCAGTCGAGCCCACAGCTTCCGCAGTGCTCTGGCGTGAAGAACAGCCCGTCGCTGTTGGTGAAGTCCTCGTCGACGGCGCCGTCGCAGTCGTCGTCCAGGCCATTACACGCCTCCGCGTCAGGGGTCTTGGCTGAGCACACCAGGCCTGCCGGGCCCTGGCAGGTCTCCTCGCCGCTGCAGGTGCCGAAGTCGTTGGTCACCTCGCAGGTCGTGGCGACCTGGCCCTCATCGATGCCACCGTCGCAGTCGTCGTCCAGGCCGTTGCAGACCTCCTCGCTGGGGGTCGCTGCGTCACACCCGACGTACCCCTGGGTCGCGTCACAGGTGGCGGTGCCGTAGCAGGTGCCGAACCCGTTGTCGATCTGACACCCTTTCTGCTGGCCCGCCGTCTCCGCCGTGCAGTCGCAGGTGCCGTTGTCGGGGATGCATTGTTGGGCCTCGCCGCCGCTCGACAGCGTCACGGTCTGACAGCTGTAGCCGGTCGGGCACTCGCCCTGGGTGCAATCGCGGGAGCAAAACAGCCCGCCCCCGATGTCGAGGCAGTGGTCGGACCCCACGTTGCCGCACTGGGCGTCATCCTGACAGGACTGGCACAGGCGATTGATGTCCACCACGCAGATCTCGATCGGGGCGCCGAGCTGGGAGATGGTCTTGCAGCTCCAGTTCTCGGGGCAG
>JAAZYN010000458.1 GCA_014239625.1 Myxococcales bacterium
CTTCTCGTTCGGTCCCAGAGCCGCAGTCGGCTCGTCGAGGATCAACACGCGCGCGTCGAAATGAATCGCACGCGCGATCGCGACCGCAGCGCGCTACGGCATCACCCTGAAACAGCGGGACGGGACCACCCCGCAGCCCGGCCAGCTCCGACAGGACACGGTGGCCACGCCGAAGAACGCCTACTTCGCGCTGTACGATGCCGCAGCCGTGGCCGATGGGCAGGCGTTGACGCCGATCCGCGTCACGCCGTGGACGGTCCGGGAGCTGCTGGGACGGCGCTTGGGCGCGCAGTACCTGGTCCCGGGCTGGTCGCCGGCCTTCAAGTCGAACCCCTATCACACGATGCACGTCACCGCGCAGGCAGGCGAGGTCACGTCCGTGAAGAACCTGGCCTGGCACCGTGAGGCCGGATCCGAGCTGTCCGGCGAGCTCGACGAGCGGCTGGAGCAGCTGCACCACCGCCAGGCAGCGTTCACCGAGCTCGTGGCCCGCGCCAACAGCCAGCTCCGAGCCGACCATGCGGCCGGCTGTGACCCCTACATCGACGAGGAGGGCCAGGCCGCCGGCTGCGACGTCGGCACGCCCCCGCCGTCGGATGCGTCCGAGGCGCTCATCGCGCAGGTCGAGGCGGCGCTGGTTCAAGCCCGCGCGGACGGCTGCCTGGCCACCGGCACCACGGCCTGCGACTGGTCGCCGAGCCTGTTCACCGACGCCATCGTCGGGCAGCTCGTCAACGAGCGGCAGCGCGCCTACGACTACTGCGCCGGCGTCACCGAGGGCCTGTCCTGGGGCGAGCTGCGGTCGACGTCGGGGCAGGACTTTCCCGAGGAGCTGGACTACCTGGACGAGCCGGCCGACCTGGCCACGCTGGACAAGGACAAGGAAGAGTACTTGGAGGCCCTGGTGAGCAAACTGGCCGACGAGTTCGGAAGCACCACCGGCAAGCTGCGGCTCGCGCAGAGCTACCGGCGGCAGGAGACGCTGGGCAACGGGACGTTCGGGGCGGACTTCGTGTTCGAGGCCGATTGGGGCCTCACCGGGCTCGACAACACTGATGAGGATTGCGCCTTCGACGCGACCGCGCACGCAGGGTTCTCGACCGGTGTCAGCGTGTTGGGGCAGCGGCTGCCGATTCTCGACTTCGACTTCACCGCCCCATCGCTGGACCAGGGCAGCATCGCGCTGGAGGTGCTGGGCGCTGAGCAACTATGGGCGCCGGAGTGGATGGCCGCGGGCGGCGCGACGCGCACCAGCCTAGTCGACGACCGCTGGTCGATCGAGAGGAACGACCAGACCCTCGGATCGATGACCGTGGCGGTCCTGGGTGTGCCGGTGACGGTCGCCGCGGGCTACAGCGGGCAGATCGGCGTGGACTGGAAGGTCGAATACAACCGGACGTCGTGCGAAGCCAGCTGGAGCGCGGACGTCACCCCATACGCCGCCATCGAAGGCTGGATGACCGTCGGCGTCGACTTCGCCATCGTGGAGGTGGGCGTGAAGGGCCGCCTGACGCTCCTGGACGCGCGCTTGCCAGCGGAGATGGAGATCAGCGCGGCGATCCCAGATGGCGCCGACCAGCAGGGGCCGGAGGTCACGGTCGAGACGAACGTCGACCTGGAGCTGTCGACGCTGAGCGGCCGCATTTCGCTGTACGCCGAGACGCTGTGGGACGAGTACGAGAAAACCCTGGTCCGGTTCGGCGGCTTCTCCGAGAAGTTGGACCTGTTCGACGCGTCGCTGACGGTGCCGTTGCGCTTCCTGAAGCTGGCGTGCGGCCGTCCTGGCGTCGCGTGTGGGGGTTGAGTCGATGAAAGCCTACCGACAGCTTGGTGTCGCGAGCGTCGCGCTCGCCGGTATGGTCGCCGCCCTGCTCGCTTCGGCGGGCGGGGCGGGCGACGCTCCCTCCCCCGCGGCAGGCGGCCCGGTCGTGGGCACGGCGGCGGAGACGAGACCCGTGATCGTCGCCAACGGCTCCGTCTACGCGTTGGACCACCGGGTGGAGACCCGTTTGGTGGTCCGCGCGGCGGGACGGAGTCGAACGATCAACGGCCAGCTGCATCTCGCGGGGCGCTGGCATGTCGCGCCGCGCCTGGGCGCCAGGGGCGAACGCCTCGTCGAGGTCCGCCTGTCGGCGCTGAGCCGTCACGAGATGCGCATGCTCGGGCGGAGCCTGCTCGAGGACGCCGAGATGGTCGCCGCGTTCGAGTCGCAGCGCGCGCTGGTGACCTTGGACGACGAGGGCCGCGCCGTGCGGGTACACTACAACCCGGCGGCGCCGGCCCTGTATCAGCACGTGATGACCGCGCTGGTGTTGGACGCCCTGCCCACGGATCGCAGCAGGCGGGCGCATCTCAGGACGGGCCTTGGCGAGGGGCGCTTCGAGGTCACGGCGACCGGCGACGCGACCTCCGCAAGGCGCGAAGTGCATCGGAGCTTGACCGGGTACGCGTCGTTGGACGCGCTGGGGGCGACGGTCCCGCAGCACGGGTCGGCGACCGGCGCGACGCGGCTGGTGTTCGAGGACGCCGGGATGGCCAGTCGCCTCGACGCCAACGAGACGGTGCGCGTCGGCGAGCGCTTCGAGGCGACCCGAAAGACCTCACTGGTGCGCGTCGCGCGCGAGTCCGTACCAGCCGCTCCGCGACCCGACCTGGCCCAACTGGCGGTCCGTGAGCCGGGTCGAACCGCGGTCACGTCTCAGACACGGCGGCAGATGCTGGAGCAGCGGGTGGCCGGCCTGAAGTTGGAGCAGCTGCTCGACGACCTGTCTGCTGTCGGCGCGGACGGCCGCGTGGCGGACCACGCGCGCTGGTTGTGGCGGGCGACCGGCGTGCTGCGCCTGGACCCGAAGGCCGCAGCGCGCCTCGCCCAGCGCTACCTCGCGCCGGAGATGACGGCGCCGGCGCGCGGGCTCATCGTGGACCTCCTCGCCAGCGTGGGCGACGCGCAGGCCCAGCACGCGCTGCTGATGGTGCTCCGCTCGGACGTCGCGCAGGCCGCGCCCGAGTTCGCCACCCAGCTCCAGCGCCTCGGGGCGTTGCGGCAGCCGACCCCCGAGACCGCGGGCTTCGTCCGCCGACTGGCCACGGCCTCGGACGATCCCGAGATCGCGGCGGCCGCGACAGTGACCCTCGGGGCGGTGGCTGGTCGGCTGCGCGCCCGAGGTGAGACAGCGGCCGCGGCCGCGCTGGCCAAGCCGCTGCTGGCGCGCTTGGAGGCGGGCGCGGACGCCAGCGCCATCGTCGCGTTGGGCAATGCAGCGCTGCCAGCGACCGAGGCGACGATCACCGCGCACGGTGAGGACGCGGATCCGGCGATCCGCGCCAGCGTGGCACGCGCGCTGCGGGACATCCCCACGACCTCGGCCCGGGACAGCCTGCTGGCGCTGGGCGCTGACGCAGACTATGCCGTGCAACACCGAGCGCTCGGCGTGCTGGCCTCACGCGACCTGGGGGCGGACGGCCTGGACCGCTTCGTGGGCGTGCTGGAGGCCGGGAGCATCACGCCCAACGCGTTCGGCCGCGCCCTGGCGATCCTCGAGCGGCACACGACCCATCCCGAGGTCGTCCAGCGCGGGATAGACCACATCCGGAGCCGTCTGGGCGCCCGGCGCGGCCTGCTACCGCGCGTGAACGCTCTGCAGGCGTCGTTGGACCGCGCTGCTACCAGCGGGTCCTGACCGACCCGGGCTTATGAAACCCAAGCTGACGTAGCCGGCCACCACTTCCGACTTTACTTTTTGCGCCGGAAGTCTTGCAAGGTCACCACCTTTATTTTCAATCAGTTGAACGGGTCGTGTTCTAGTCTTGGTCCTCGACGCCCGCGGTTGGGAGTCAACCGGCGAATCGCAGAAGTTGGCTGTCCACAACAAGCAGCTGTTGGTGCTCGACACGTACTTTCAATTACTTACACGTCAAAAGTTCCAGCTCCAAAAGCAAAGTCGGAAGTGGTGGCCGGCTACGTCAGCTTGGGTTTCATAAGCCCATGACAGCGAATCCGAGCGACGTGTACGGCCGACGATAGGGAATGAGCTCACGCTCTTGCGGTGAGAGGGTGAACTCTTGGGTGAGCTCAACATGGGTCCATCTTCGCTTCATTGCTTCCTCGTG
>JAAZYN010000459.1 GCA_014239625.1 Myxococcales bacterium
GCGCGGGCGATGCCCTGCGGCAAGCGTCGTCCCTATTGAGCGCCGCCGAGCCCTGGGAGCTCGCGGCCGTGGATGTGCAAGAGGCAACCGATGCCCTCTCCGAGCTGGTCGGGCTCACGACCATCGAGGACGTCCTCGACCGCCTGTTCGCCGGGTTTTGTATCGGCAAATGACGGCGCACCACCCGATGGCGTCGCTGAGGTGCCGGCGGGAGGCAGGACGACCGACCGACTCTATCCTCCACCAGGCGCGTGGCGCGGCAGCACCGGCCACTCCCCATCGGACGATGACGTCAACGGGTCCGAATACCCGTCACCAGCCACTCCAGGCCGCGGCGCCCCAACGTCAGAGTCCAGGACGCCCTGGGAAGGGCAAGCTCCATGACCGCGCTTCGCGGTCGTTGTTCGCGAAACGCAGCCTGCTCGGCGTGCGCGAGCAGCGCCGCTTCATCCGCGCCTTTAGCTGCTCTTCCGAGGTCTTCGACGACCTCTCCCAAGGCCTGGAGCCGGGGTGAGACTTCGCCTCGCAGCCACATCTGAGCCAGCCGAGCGCCCACCTCATCGCCATCGATGACCAACTGGGAGCTGTCGAGATAAAGCGGCAGCCGCGCGTGACGATCCGAGGCAACGAGCGCCGCGGCAAAACCACTCACCGCGTCCCGCGCCTCGCGGCACAGCTCGCCGCAGCCTCCGACAATCGGTGCCCGGTGGAGGTCCTTTTTGACGCCAGGCGGCGGCTCTTTCGCCGCCGCCGTCACTGTTGGGGCGGGGCGCGTCTGCTTCGGCGCCGGCGCGGTCGCTCCCGCCGCCGCAGGCGCGCCTGCGGGCGCTGGAGCTCCGCCGCAGGCGCTGAGCGCGATAAGAGCTGCAGCGAGCCTCGCGATGCCTTCTCGACCTGGCCATTGAAGTCTCACGGCGTCGCGACCGCTCTGATGTTCCAGGCCCTGGGTCGAACCGGTGATGTTGGCGTTGTCACAACGCTCAGCGAGCTCACGAGCCGATCGCCCCGGCTGGCGCACCAGCGCCCAGGGCCGAGTCGAGGCCGAGGTGACGAGTCCCAAACGCTCAAGCTCGGGCCAGGCGATATCGACCGCCTCAGCGGGTCGAGGAGGTGTGGTGGCGGCGGCGGTGGCCAGGGCATCGCTCAGGAGAGGCTCGGGTCCCAGCTGGCGCAAGCGCGTCGCCACCTCCTCGGGAGCGACCACCCAGGTCACGGGACCGTCTTGAAAGACAGAGATGACGCGGCCGCGCGGGTCGTCCTGCGGGGCGATCGCCACATCCGCACGCCGATCGATGATGAGCCATGCGCTATTCGGCTTGGGCGGGTCGGAATCTACCCCGCTGAGCGGGTTCGGGGTGGCGAGCAGTACCGCCCCGACGGCCTCGTCAGCGAGCAGTCGTTCCAGGCGATCCTGGCGCGGAACAAAGCGGAAATCGCAGCCCATGTCGATGTAGCTGGCGCCCACTGCCAGAACCTGGCGCACGTGATCTGCGGCTGTCGGGAGGGCCAGCGCGACCCTCGCCCCCGGTTCGAGGACCGCCTGGAGCACCCTGCACAGCACGGTGTCGCCGTCCAGACCCACGTAAACCCGGCTCGCTCGCACCCGTGCTCGGGAGGCGAGCGCGTTACGGAGCTCGCCGGTGGCTCCCGCGGTCGCCTCTGTCGGCGGGAGAAACCGATGCTGGTCCGGCCCAAACCCGCCCACAATCCCGTTGCTTTCCATAATTGGCGTCCTTACGCTGCGGCGACCTTTTCAAAGTCGCTCTCGAATGTTGACCCTGTCGCTCACCAAAAAGCCAAGGTCCTCCTCATCATGGCAACCAGCTTCTCCGACTACCTCGCGGAAACCAAACGTTCGATCAACGAGATCTCTGTTCATGAGCTACAGCAACAGCTCGCGTCCAGGACTGATCTCACAGTCATCGATATCCGCGAAGCGGACGAGCTTACCGGTGGTGTCATCCCCAGCGCCAAGCTGGTGCCTCGCGGATTCTTGGAGCTGCGCGTCGAATCGATTCAACCTGACCGCACCAAGCCGCTGGCCATCATCTGCGCTGGAGGAACTCGGAGCGCACTGGGCACCAAGAGCGTCTCTGAGCTGGGCTACGAGGACGTCGTGAGCGTCGCCGGTGGGATGGGCGCGTGGGCGCGGGCCGGGTTCGCCGTGGTGGCGCCCAAGACCCTCACCGACGAGCAGAAGGCCCGCTATACACGCCAGATACGTCTGCCGCAGGTGGGAGAGGAGGGGCAACAGAGGCTGCTGGCCTCCAAGGTGCTGTGTGTCGGCGCCGGCGGTTTGGGCTCTCCGTTGGCGCTATACCTGGCGGCGGGCGGGGTTGGAACATTGGGCATCATCGATAACGACGTGGCGGATGTGTCGAACCTCCAACGCCAGATCTTGCATCACGAAGGCGTCGTGGGCACCCCGAAGGTCGACTCGGCGCGGCAGACGCTGTCGAGGCTCAACAGCGGCATTGAAATCCGTACCTACGACGAGCGCCTCACCTCCGAAAACGTCATCGAGATCTTCAGCGACTACGACATCATCGTCGATGGCACCGACAACTTCCCGACGCGGTATCTCATCAACGACGCGTGCGTTTTTCTGGGCAAGCCCAACGTACACGGCTCGATCTTCTACTTCGACGGCCAGTGCACCGTGTTCAATCACGACGGGGGGCCCTGCTATCGGTGCCTGTACCCGGAGCCGCCGCCCCCGCAGTTGGCGCCGAGTTGCGCCGAGGCCGGCGTGTTGGGCGCGGTCTGCGGCGTCATCGGAGCGATGCAGGCGGTCGAGGTCATGAAGCTCATCGTCACAGCTGGCGAGCCTCTGGCCGGACGCCTGTTGAGCTGTGATGTCTTGAACATGGAGTTTCGACAGCTCAAGATCAGACGTGATCCCAGCTGCCCGGTGTGTTCGGAGAGTCCGACCATCACTGCGCTGATCGATTACGAGCAGTTCTGCGACGTGACGCTGTGACGTCGGATCTTTTGCTTCACGTCAGCGCGATCACTACATTGCTGCGTGTGAGCGTGTTCAAACTCTTCGCGGGCCTCGTTGTCTCAACCATCGCGACGGCTCCAGCGTACGCGGTGGACACCGAGTGCGAAGGCGGCGGGCTCGATGAAACGGGGCGTTGTTATGCACCCAGCGAGGGCATCGAGGACGTCGAGTGGTGCACCGCTGACGGTCAATACCGCCGCATCGTTTGCGCCGTCGGCGAAATCTGCGCTGAGATAGCGGTCACCGATGATGACGGTGAATCGCTGGGATTCACATGTATCGACAAGGCGGCCACCGAGTGCGCGGACATCCCGGACGACGGCACGTGCCCCTCTCCCGAAGTTGTCCTGTGGTGTAACAACGGCCAGCCTGAGACCTACAACTGCGAGGGCGACACCGAGTGCGCTCGAACCGCCACGGGGCATGATTGCGTCGCTAAAGGGCGGATCCCAGCCGGCGACGACGCTCCCGATAGTCCACCTGACGAGCAGGTCGAGCCCCCACCCGAGGTGCAATCCTCAGAGCTCGGCGAGGTGCTCGCTGGTGGGCCCACGCCATCTTCATCGCCGGGCCTCGGCTACAGTTCGCAGGGCGGCCACGGCTGCAGCACGTCGGACACGCGGCCGCCTGTCGCCTGGGTGGTGGTGCTTCTTCTTCTGCTGCTGCTCGCTATGGGTCGGGCACCCACTCGAGCGACAAAATCGTCCCGATGTCGCCGACCATGAACATCTGATCGCCGCCGTCGCCGTCCACTGCATACAGGGTCGCGATGGAGCCAGAGTAGATGGGCTGCCACTCCTCGCCGTTGTACCAGAGGATGTGTCCGGCGTTGCCCACGGCCCAGACGCTGGACGCGTTTTGCCCGTAGACGCCACGCAGCGTCGTGGTGTGATTGAGCTCCTGGGCGATCCACTCGGTGCCGTCCCAATGAGCCACCTGCCCGTTGGCTCCCACGGCCCACGCGTCGTCCGCTGCGGCCGCCCAGACTCCGTGGAGCTCATCGGTCCAGGGTACTTCGGTGCCGTCGGCCTCGACTTTGGGGGTGATCACCTGCTGATTCCAGCCCAGCCCATCGAAGAACATGATCGTGCCTTGTGCTCCGACG
>JAAZYN010000045.1 GCA_014239625.1 Myxococcales bacterium
AGAGCTGGAGGCCGACCGTCACGCCTCGGTCCCAGGTGTCGTGTCCCTCGACATGCCTTCGAGACGGCGTGTACCTGGAGCGCCTTCGATGCCCTCCACGCCGCGGTCATCAAGGCGGTCCGCAGGGTGATGAAACGGGCATCTCCCAGCGGCAAAGCGTTCTTGAGCTGCCGCTTCACCCACGTCTATCCGGACGGTCCGGCGCCGTACTACACGTTCATCTGTCCGGCGCGGCGCGGCGACGAGGTGTCCCAGTGGCTCGACGTCAAGGCCGCTGCCAGTGAGGTCTTGTCGGGCCATCGAGCGACGATCACCCACCACCACGCGGTGGGGAGAACCCATCGCCGTTGGGCGGACACGGAGCGGCCGGCGTTGGTCACGCAGGTGCTCCAGAGGGCCAAGGCGACCCTTGATCCGGCCGGAATATTGAACCCTGGGGTCATGTTTGACCCCGGAAATGCTTGACTGGCAGCTCGATTGTTACCAAGTATTGGCCAGTTCGAATGCTACCGAGACAGGATGGTCGACATGATCGATATGACTTCCGCCGCCGTTACAAAAGTCCGCGCCATGGCCGACGACTACAAGGTCGGCGAGTCGGGCCTGCGCGTAATGATTGTCGGCGGGGGCTGCTCTGGACTGTCCTACGACATGGACTTCGAGGAGACATCTCGCGATGGTGACGAGGTCTTCGAGTTCGAAGGTCTGAAGGTCTTCGTCGACCCCATGAGTTACTCGTACCTGGACGGCACCAGGATCGATTACCGCGAAGGGTTTACCTACAGCGGCTTTCACTTCGAGAACCCCAACGCCAAAAAGAGCTGCGGCTGCGGAAGCAGCTTCACGGTCTAGCCGATCCGGTCCTCGGTCCCCGAGCTCGCGCCCGCCGGAGCGGGTCAGGCCTCCATTCGGCTGCCAGAGCTCGACAGCATCCCCCTGACGTCGCGCGTGCGGGCCGTCATCGACCACCCGCACTTCCAGCGTCTGAGGCGGGTTCGACAGCTCGGCCCCACCTGGTTGGTCTACCCGGGGGCGACCCACACGCGCTTCGAGCACAGCCTCGGAGTGTATGGCACGACGGTCGCCTATCTTCGGAGCCTGCTCGCCCACCCGAACGTGGGCGCGTCGCTGTCCGAAGAGGATGTCCTGACGCTGTTGATGGCAGCGCTGCTGCACGACGTCGGCCATTACCCCTTCGCCCACAGCCTGGAGGCGCTCCACTACAAGGGGCGCGACACCCCGCGGCACGAGGAGCTCGCGGCCCTGATCGTCACGGGGCAGGTGAGCGGTTTGGGGCGCGGCCCCAACGGACACCTGGGCCGAGTCCTCGAGCGCGACGTCGGCGTCGACCCGAGACGCGTCGCTCGGCTCATCGCGGCGGCACGTGACGACCTGGAGTCACCCATCGACCGCCTGCTTCAGTCGGTCATCTCCAGCGCGGTCGACAGCGACAAGATGGACTACCTGTGGCGGGACTCGGTCCACTGCGGCGTGCCATACGGTCGCAACTACGATCGGGGTCGGCTGCTGAACGCGCTCACGGTCAACGCCGATGGTGACAGCCTCGCGGTGTCGGAGAAGGGGCTCGTCTCCGCCGAGATATTCTTGTTCTGCCGCTACACGATGTTCTCCGAGGTCTACTGGCACCACACCGTGCGCGCGGCCAGCGCCATGCTCGAGCGGGCGTGGGCCGAGCAGGTCGCGGTCCATGACCAGGATCCCGCCGACCTGGCCGCCCAACTCCTGAGCCTCGGCGACGACGAGCTGCTGACCACGCTTATCACCGACGCCCCGCCCACCTCAGCGGCGGCACATCTGCTCAGCGGCATGGCCGTCGGCACCAGGCGGCTGCACAAGAGGCTCGTCACCTGGTCCCGAGTCTACGACGAGCCCGCCGCCCAGCGCGCATACGAGCGACTGTACGCCTTGGACGAAGAAGGCGCCGACGACCTGCTGAAGCGGCTCCGAAGATTGCTGTCAGGCTTTGGAACGACCGTGGGTCCTCACGATCTGATCCTCGACATTCCGCCACGCGACAAGGATCGCCTCCCTGACCTTCAGATTCACCGCAGAAACGCCCTGGGAGGCAGCGGGAGCTTCACGCGTCTGAGCGATTGCTCGCACATCGTGCGAGCCATCGGCGCGGACTTCGTCAACGTGGTGAAGAAGATCCGACTCTTCGTGTCCCCAGCCCTGGCCGCAAGCCTTGCGCCCCGGCGAGCGGAGGTGGAAGCTAGCATCACCGAGCTGGTTCTCTCCGACTGATTCGACAACGAGCGGACATCCACACTCATGGCGCGCGCCAAACCCCGACTCTTTCGGGACCCGATCCACGACATCATCAGGCTGGAGCCGGACACGGCCGAAGGCCGACTGCTGCTGGCCCTGTTGGAGACTCCAGAGGTTCAACGGCTGCGGCGCGTTCGGCAACTCGCGCTGAGTCAGCTCGTCTATCACGGCGCGGAACACTCCCGCTTCGCCCACTCGATGGGTGTGGCGCACCTGACCGGGCGCATGCTGGACCAGCTGCAGCGCTCGGTGAAGATCCCGGAAGATGAGCGCCTGGTCACCCTCGCCGCGGCGCTGCTGCACGACGTCGGTCACGGGCCGTTCTCCCACGCCATCGAGTCGGTCACCGGGACCCGCCACGAGCACTACACCGCGGGGATTATCCGCAACCCGGACAGCGCGATTTTCGCCATCCTCAGCGACTACGACGCGAGCTTTCCCGACCGGGTGGCGACGCGCGCGTGCGGCGACGCCGACGACCAGGCGCCGTTTCTGGGCGAGCTGGTGTCCGGCCAGCTGGACGCTGACCGGATGGACTACATCCTGCGTGACGGCCACATGACGGGGGTGCAGATCGGCCGCTTCGACGTGGCCCGGATCCTGGCGATGCTCGACGTGGCGGACGGCCACCTGGCACTTCACTCGGGGGGGCAGGAGGCCATCGAAGGGTACCTCCTCGCCCGCTTCCACATGTACAAGCAGGTGTATCTGCACAAGACCTCCCGAGCCGCCGAGAGGATGCTGGAAGCGGCCCTCAAGAGGGCCAGCGACCTCGCCAAGCGCGGTACTCCACCCTCATATTGGCCAGGCGGGGCCCTGTGCGAGCTACTCACCGAAGGCCAGACAAGCTGGTCGGACTACATCACCCTCGACGACGTCGATGTCTGGCAGGCGCTCAAACGCTGGTCTGCCGGCAGCGGCGACGAGACCCTCGACGGCCTGGCTGGAGGCCTGGTTCATCGAAGGCTCTACAAGCCCGTGGAGCTCCCGGGCGATGACGCCGAGAGGGCTCGCGAGCTGGTGGAGGGGGCGCGTTCCATCGCGCGCGTCAGGGGCTTTGACCCAGCATTTCACGTCCTGGTCGACGAGAGTCGAGACTCACCGTATCAACCGTTTACGGGGGTCGACGATGGGGCAAAGTCCATCCGCCTGATCGTCGGTGGGGGCGACCGGGCAGCGCGCACAGCGTTTTTGGAGGACCGCTCAGAGCTGGTCGAGCTCCTCGGCCGCCTGTGTCACCAGCGGCGATTTCTATGCGTCCACCCGGCGCTCGCGCAGCAACTCCTCCGGCTCGTAACCCGTTAGGCGGCAAAACTGCGGCCCGGTTCAGGCGACTATGCTAAACACTGGGCGCTATGCGATCTGTGATCATTCCGTCCCTCGCCCTCGCCCTCGCCCTCGCCCTCGTCGGCTCATCGCCGGCGCGCGCCGAGTCTGCCGATGAGGTCATGAAACGCCTCCGCGTAGTCGCCCGAAGCGGCGACGTCGACGGGTTCAAGCGGTTCGTGCATCCTTCCAAGGGGCTCACCGACGAGAGCATGCGTATCAAGCGCAAACACATCACAGAGAAGTACATGTTGTCGGCCGAGTTTCTGAAGACGGCCCGGCGCGACAAGCGAGCGGTCTGCACCCGATGGAAGAAGAGAAAGGCGCGCTGCAATGTGAGCGTGGGTAGCTCGGGGGGGCACAGCTACTTCTTTGGACACACCAAGAAAGGCATCTTCCTGCTCAAAGCGAACATCTTCGACGGCTAGTGTCGTGTCATGCATGCGCTTGGCGCCGACACCAAGGCGGCGTAACGCTGGCAAGCGTCGCGCGGACCGCCAGGCGAGCAACGTCGTAAGACGCACGCGCCGAGCTCGCCGCAGGGAGTAGGCGCCCGGCAGCGCTTCGGATCCGCCGATTGCAGCCGGAGGCACCCGGAACATCCAGGCTAGACCTTACTCGAGGTGAGAGCTCTGCAGCGCGCTGAAGGTCGCGCTGAAGAGCTCATCTCCCAGAATTCGGGCCTCGACGCCGGACTCGGTCCGCTCCAAGACGTGCAGAACCTGCGCTTTGGGCTCTCCGATGGGCATCACCAGGCGGCCGCCAATTCGGAGCTGCCCGACCAGCGGCACCGGGACGTCGCCCGAAGAGCAGTTGACGATGATCCCATCAAATGGAGCCTCATCGCTCCAGCCTTGGAAGCCGTCACCGACGCGAAAATGCACGTTGCGGATGCCGAGATCGTCCGCGAGCACCTTTCGGGCGCGCGCCGACAGCTCGGGGATGCGCTCCACGGCGTAGACCGCTTTTGCCAGGGTCGACAACAGGGCCGTCTGGAACCCTGAACCGGTGCCCACTTCCAGGACCTGAGACCCGCTGTCCAGGTTGAGCTCCTGAAGCATGCGCCCGGCGGTGTATGGGGCAGAGATCGTCTGACCACAGCCGATGGGCAGGACCTCGTCCGCGTAGGCTTGATGCTGAAGGTAGTCGGGGACGAAGATTCTTCGCGGCACGCTCCGAAACGCCGTTATGACGTTCGACTCGCGAATTCCACGCCTCACCAGCTGCTGCTGGATCATGCTCTCAAGGGCCAAATTCAGCACCTGAGTCCTCCTGTGTGTGCGACGGGCACGATCAAACACGTTGCGGCTTGTTGAGTCGTCGCGAATCCCATACCTGTTCGGTGATGGCGGAGGTTACACAAACACTTCGAATTTACAACGACTTTCTATCTCAAGCGGCGTTCAGGCAAGAGTGACCGAGGCGAACCGTTTCTTGCCCACCTTGAAGACATAGGGCCCACCCCGATCCACCCGGGCATCCATCTGGCTCACCTTCACGCCGTCGATGCTCACCGCACCTTGCTTGATGAGGCGCCGGGCCTCGCCGCCGCTGGAGGCCAGCTGCGCTTGTCTCAGGACACTTATCAGCCCCAAGCCGCCATCATCGTCGGCGTCGATGGCGACGTCGCGGAGGTCGCTGGGGAGCTGGCGCGCCGAGAACACGCGTTGCCATTCCGCGGCGGCGTTGGCTGCAGACGCGGCGCCGTGATAGCGACCGACGATCTCTTTGCCGAACCGGACCTTTGCCTCCTTCGGATGCACGGTGCCTGCCGCCACGTCTGCCTTCAACGCGTCGAGCTCCGTCGACGGCAGGGTCGACAACAGGTCGTAGTAACGCCACATCACGGGATCGCTGAGGCTCATCAGTTTGCCGAACATCTCCCCCGGCGGCTCGTCGATCCCTACGTAGTTCCCGTACGACTTCGACATCTTCGCGCCGACGATGAGCCCATCCTCCTCCCTCGCGTCGGTGCCCTCGAGCAGCGGGGTCGTCAGCACGCACTGTGGCTCGACACCGTACTCCTTCATCAGCTGCCGTCCGACCAGCAGGTTGAACAGCTGGTCGGTCCCGCCGATCTCGACGTCGGCCTCGAGCGCCACCGAGTCGTACCCCTGGACCAGGGGATACATGAGCTCGTGCACGCGGATGCTCTGGCCGCTGGCGAAGCGTCTCTTGAAGTCGTCTCGCTCCATCATCCGCGCCAGGCTGTACTTGGCAGCCAGCTCGATGAAGCCGCGAGCTCCGAGCGGCTCGACCCAGGTGCTGTTGAAGGCGATCTCGGTCCGCTCCGGGTCGAGGATCTTGAACACCTGAGCTTTATACGTCTCGGCGTTCGCGTCGACTTCGGCGCGCGTGAGTGGTGGGCGGGTAGCGCTTCGTCCAGTGGGGTCACCGATGAGCCCGGTGAAGTCACCTATCAAGAAGATGACCTGGTGCCCGAGGTCCTGAAACTGACGCATCTTGGTGATCAGGACCGTGTGGCCGATGTGCAGGTCCGGCGCGGTCGGGTCGAACCCGGCTTTGATGCGAAGCGGGGTGCCGGTCTCTCGGCTACGCGCGAGCTTGGCCTCGAGCTCCGACTGCACATGGCAGTCGACCGTACCTCGAAGAATCAGCGACAGCTGCGCGTCTACCGGTGCAAACGTGGTCATGCGCCGGGCGTATCACGGCACGTTGGGGCCCGTCCACCTCGACGTCGCGACCCACTGTGTCTCGGTGAGCACGGCATCTACGCCGACGTCGAGGGGCCCCGTGGGGACCCGCTGGGCGGTGAGCTGGACCGCGAAGCCGACCCCGACGACAGGGCCACCCAGCGACACACCCGCCAAGAACCGGTCATAGTGGCCCCCGCCCTGCCCGAGGCGGTTTCCGTCACGGTCGACGCCCAGCGCTGGCACCACCAGCAGCTCGAGGGCTTCGGCAGGGACCGCGACCGCCCCCGCGGGAGGCTCACGGATCCCTCGGAAGCCAGGCACGAGGCCGTCGAGAGAGGGCACCTCGAAGAAGCCCAGGCCATCTCCTCCGACCCTGGGAAACGCCAACCGCGTCCCCCGCGCCCAGAGCGCCTCCCAGGCGAGGTCCAACGAAGCCTCCGTCGAGCTCGCCGCGTATACTCCCATGATGGCGGGATCCAAGGCGCCGATGAGGCTGACGAGCCGCCGACTGAGCAGGCTCTCCGCCTCCTGCCGCGCTGGCCCCGCGATGCCACGCCGCGCTGCGCGGAGGCGCCGCCGGAGCTCGGCCTTGGCTCGGTCCAGTGAGCTACTGCCCGAGGCGGCTCAGCAGCGCCCGCGACTGAGCTCGGATCTTCTCTTTGATCGCCTCGTTCCGGGCGCGCTCCCGCATCAGCTCATCGGCGACCGAGAGGCTTGCGAGGAGCAGCAGGCTCTGCATCGGCACGTGCCGCTTGTCGCCCTGAAGCTCGGCTACCAGGCTGTTCACATAGGTGGCCGCCTCTTGGAGATGGTCGCCGTCGTCCGACCTGATCTTGAACTCACGGCCCAAAAGCGAAACTTGATGCGACTGTTGCATGGCACGACTCCCGACTAGGTATCTTGAGGTAGTCTCGGCGCAGCCCACGGGCCCGTCAAAAAACCCTCTCAAATGTGACGCGATCACCCTCGGTGATACCCATGGCGCGCGCGTAACCGCCGTTGACCTCGAGGACATATCTGCTGGGTTTGCCGACGCTGCGCTGGGTGGTCGTCTTGGGCTCCGCCCGATGGACCACGCCGGCGACGCGAAAATCCGCGGTGATGAAGATCATGTCCAAGGAGATGAGCGTGTTCTGCATCCAAAACGTGTGATCCTGGTCGCGCTCGAACAGAAACACCATCCCGTCGTGCTCGCCCAACTCGGTGCGATACATCAGCCCCTGGCGCCGTTCTTGCGGCGTCTTGGCGACCTCTACGGCGACGTGGACGACCCCGGCCGCCGCGTCGATACGGACGTGCGGTCCGTCGGGCTTGGGAGGGAGCTGCAGAGAGCCCGGCCTGCTGGGGCTGACGCCCGCGTCAGTGCTGCCGAGCGACACCATCCTCGGCGGCTGCTTCTTGTCGCAAGCCGCTGTCGTCACCACAGACAGGGCGAGCAGCGCGCGGACGACCCGTGAGACGTTGTCAGTCAACGGGGAGCACCTGCTCGAGGTACGCGCGGTTGGTCGGAGAGAAGACCTCGGGGCCCTGACCGTCCACCTCCGCGCGCTCCTCGAAGGGGCGAAACGAGCCGGCGTCCATGATCCACTCTGGGTTGTCTCCGGTGTTGTGGAACTGCCCGTCAATGGCCGTGAGCCCAAGGGAGTGACCGACCTCATGGCTGATGGTGTTGCCGACGAGGTTGGCAAAGACCCGAACCGCCTCGGCCACGATGTCTGCCCGTGGACCCACTCCAGAGACCTCGTCGGTGGTCGCAGCCTCGCCCCCCAGCGGACCACTCACCGGGCCGAAGATGTCGTCGAATCGAGGGCTCGCCTGGCTCGAGTTGTTGAGGGTGGGAGACATCTGGAGGAACTCGGCAGGGAAGATCCCACCATACGCAGCATAGCCGCGCGCCCGAGTCTCGGCGTTGAAGCCCCCGATGACATCATCGAAGCGCAGGTTCCCGACGTCTTTCCCGGCGGTATTATCCAGCCCGAACAGGTGGGTGCCGTTCGGGTCCCGACCACCGACCTCGGCGACAGCGTACTCCGCGTGATCGGTCGGCGGGGCGTCGGTGAACGCGACGTTGACGCCGGCATAGTCCCGAGCCGTGACCTCCAGAACCCGCGCGATCACCTGGTCGCGCGCCGCTGTCAGCCCAAAGTCATCGAGCGCGTCGTCGAACGACGGCAGGAACTTGATATAGACGAGTTGAAGCGCCGGCAATATCTCGATCACCAGCGGGAAGGGATCGCCACGCACCGAATCCGGCCCGGAGACCAGCATCGGCGTCACGGCCCCGTCAAAGTGTCCCGGCAACAGCCCCAGCCCGTAGCGCTCGCCGTTGACCCCCACGTCCACGCGCAGGGTCACCGTGACCTGGGTGTTGTCCTGAGCGGGGTCAGGGAACAGCGCCAGGCTGTTGATCCCGGTCAGATCGAGCGTGGGCCCTCGCGTCGGATCGAACTGCCCCTCCAAGAGCAACAGCGAGGTGGCCTGAAGCAACCCGTCCGGCGGCAACAGCCCGCGCCCTTCGAAGGTAACGCGCTGCCCGCGGGAGGCCACCAGCGGAGACACGTCGGTGATGACGGGTCGCCGCAGCGGCACTCCGTCGAGCTCCAACGACCCCGACTCGCTCTGCAGGCCGACGCTGCTCTGGTTGATGATGGTCACTGTTCCGGTGAACGCCCCGGGGCGGATCCCGAGCAGATCGGGCGTCAGGATCCACTCGAGGCTATCGCGCGACTCCGGGTTCGGTGAGACCGCGGGCACCATCAGCCCTGCGATGGGCACCACTCGAGGCGGCGAGAGAAGCGTGAAGGTCCCGTCCAATCGGGCCAGCGACAGCCCCTCGGATGGATGCAGGAAGCCACTGCCCGAGACACTCAAGCGATCGCCCGGGTACCACTCGAGCGGAGTCAGAGCGGTCAAGCTCGGCTGCAGGTTCACCTCGAGCGGCGCCTCGACGGGCAGCGCAGCGACGTCAATCGTGTCTCCGCCAGCGACACGGCGCACGCCGAGGGTGCCCGAAAAGTGGCCGGCCACCGGCGGCGTGCCAAACAGCGCCTCCTGGAGCTCGCCGGAGACCGCCACGGCCAGCTCGTCGTCGGCGTGACGGATCGGTCGCAGCGACACATCGACCTGAAAACCGTCGACGTCTCCCCGGACTTCCACCATGAGGCCCGCGACCTCTTCGGGCAGGAAGCCGGAGCCGCGCACCACCCAGATCGTACCAGGCACCACCGGTGTTGGAAGGACCGAGGTGACGGTCAGCGGCGGAAGTTCGACGCTTCCAGTTACAGACTCCGCACATGCCGTCAGCGCGCTGAGCGCGCCGATCAGGAGCATCCCCGATGGTGTGACCGACATATAGAGATAGGTAGCATGGACCAGTGCCGTTGAGATAGCGCTCAGTCCGTAGTACCAAAGAGATCGTGACTGATGATCCCCAGAGCCTGCGTCGGCTCATCACACAGAAATACAAATTCGCGGAGTCCGGTGACTACTTCGGGCTACTCGGCGTTGACTCGAACGCCAGCCCGGAGTCGATTCGCAAGGCGTACTTCGCGTTGGCCAAGAATCTGCATCCCGACAAGGTCGGGCGGATGGGGTTGGACGACGTCAAACCGAAAGCGGCCAAGCTCTTCAGCCTGGTCACCGAAGCGTACACGACCCTGTCCGACTCCCAAAAAAGGGCGGAGTACGAGTCCGGGGCGCTCAAAGCGTCGACGACGAACATCAACTCGGTGCAGGCGACGGAGGCCGCGACGGCGAAGCTGGAGACCGCCAAGATCGCCTACCACAAAGGCAGCGTGATGCTGCAAAAGCGGGCCTATCGGGAGGCGGAGCGGTACTTCCGAGAAGCGACCGAGGCCAATGAGAAGATCGCGCGCTACTGGCAGTCTCTCGGCTGGGCCATCTTCAACGCCCAGGACGCACGCTCTGAAGATGAGCGCCTGGAGGGCGCTAAGACAGCCTACGAACACGCCCTGGAGATAGACTCCGAGGACAGCCAGACACACTACAACCTCGGACTCTACTGGAAAGCCAAGAGCGACTCCCGACGCATGCGTCGCTCCATGGAGAAGGCGATCAAGTTCAACAAAGACCACATCAACGCCCGTCGCGAGCTACGCCTGCTCGAAATGCGGCAGGGCAAGCTGGAGTCCTCGGCCAAGGGCGGCGGGTTTTTCGCCAGCCTCTGGCAGAGCCTGACAAAGAAGCGCTGACTGTGGAGCGCGGCGCTCATCGCGGGGCGCCCTGGGATCGGTGCCGATCACCGCGTCCCCCACGACACCGATCCGCGGCCCACGACGCCGATCCGCGGCCCACGACACAGAACCGCGACCCCATTCGCGGCGGTCTGCGGCGCCGCGGTCATCCACACGCGCCGTGAAGCCGGCGAATGATCGCCACCGCGCCACGGGACGACCCGTTACCCCACTGCGGGCCAACCACCCCGGGGCTTCACGCTGCTTCGGCTGCGACCGGTGGGTCCTCAACGCTGGCGTCCGCGCCCTCTCGTCGGCCGGCTCCACGGGTGGCGACTACGACGTCACCGCCGCCGGTCCCTGCCCCGCTCGTCAGCACGACGCGCCCCCGGGTGTCGCTCGAATCGCCATCAGAGACATACGGGCTAAGGCGAGGTGCTCTGCTCATCCAACAGCACCGTGTCGCGGGCGATGATCACCGCGGTGCCGCTGGACAGGCCCTCGGCCGTGAACTTGGAGGTGCGTATCCGCGCTACCTCGAGGCGGTCGGTCTGGTCGGCGCCCATATCGGGGAGGGTCGCCAACGCCTCCGCCGGGATCGCGAAGCGCCCGGTGTCTGGGACGCGGCACGTCACCGCAGCCACCCGGTCGAAGCCCTGTCGGACGTAACGTACCGAGACCGTAGTGTCGCTGTCGGCCGCGTCCGTCGAGCGCGCGCTGAGCCAGGTCACCAGGAGCTCGCCGTCTGCCCCCTCGTTCACTCGCGTCCCCTGCGTAGACAGCGGAAGAAGGGCTGCGGTCCCGACCTGCGTCAGGCGTAGCGGCGCGGGCGGCGCGATCTCCACCACGAAGGGGCCGACCTCGGTGGCGCCGCTACCTGTCAAGCGGACGAGGGTGCCGTTCAGGAGCTGCCGCGCGTCCGGCCCGTGGGCATCATAGACGAGACCTCCGATGTCCGGATCCACGTCGGGGAAGTAGGCGCTCTGAAACAGCACAACCCCCGCGTCCGACTCGAGCACGAGCTCACCGGCGTCCATAAAGTAGACGGGCCCGGTGGAGGCGGAGCTTCGAGACGCGATGCGTCGCTGACTCGAGGTACAGCGCTTGCTCACGCTGGCGGCGCTGGCGTCTACCGCCAACGACTCCGCGCCCAGGGTGAGCGGCTCCAGGATGTCCAACACTCTGTCCTGGCGACCGGCGTCATGCTCGACAAACCAGGCGTTGCCGGTCAGCCTCGCGTTGAGCTGCGCAGAGTTCCTGTCTTCTGTAAGGGTCAGGACCACCAGCCCGAAGTGTTCGGTCTGCCCGACGTGCAACATCGGCAGGCTGTTGTCGATCCGACTGGCGGCCTCCAGGAAACTCTCACCCGTGCTGCAGGCAGCCATCATCCACGCGGCCACCAGCGCCCGCAGGCAGGTACTCGCGAGTATGTGGGATCGCTCATGAAGCATGCGGTTGAGTCTCTCTCGAACGGGGTGCAGCCTTTAGAGTAAACACGCGTGCGGGAAAAGCTCTTCCGAGCTAACCTCACCGCGTCGTGCAGCACACGTCTCGCCTGATTATCGTCGCGCTCGTCGCTCTGTCAACGATTTCGACACCTTTCGCTTCACGGGCGGATGATGTCGTGGCCGCTGTTGCGCGTCTTCAAATCACCGCGGGTGAGATCCGGCAACGCATGGCCACCTCCACTGCGGACGCCCTGAGGCGGGCCCTTACGGAGGCCATCGACGAGCGCCTCCTGGCGGCCCAGGCCAAGGTCGTCCTGGGTACCGAAGTCGCGACGGGGCTCGACGTCCCCACCCGAGCGCGCCGAGTCGCGGCGGAGCTGTTCAGCCCCCACACGCTGTGCAATCGCATCCCGGTGGGTTGGCGGCGCCAGCACTACGACGAGACACGCTGGCGCTTCATCGCGCCCACATCACTGCGCCGGTGGCCGGCGTGGTGGCGCGCCGCTCGGTGCAG
>JAAZYN010000460.1 GCA_014239625.1 Myxococcales bacterium
GGCCGCCAGGAGCTCCATCAGGACGATCCAGAACGGCAGCGGCTTGCGAAGCCACCGCAGGACGAGCAGCGCGACGTCGACCAGCCGAGAGAAGTAGGTGATAGCCAGCAGCAGCAGCAGCCAGCCGGCGCCTTTTACGAGGCCTGCGAGTTGAAGGGTCTCGGGGAAGCGCTGGGCGCCCTTTTTGGCGAACGGCGGATCGAACGTCAGAAAGCCGGCCAACGGCTGCGGGCTGTCCCCCAGCTCGGTGAGCAGGATGAGGGACATGACGACGAGCAGCAGGCTCGCCACGTGACTGGTGAAGCGCGTCACCCAGATGTGGTCGAAGGCCAGGGCGATCGCCAGGGCCCCAGCCGGCGCCGCGGGCCACAAGAAGTGGTTGTGGGTCTTGAGCATCAGCATCATCAGCACGACCGGGACGGCGAACCACAGCACGGTTACGATGGCTCGCCGGTCGCGGTGTCGGGTGCCGTAGGCGATGAGTCCGCCGAAGACCAGGATGAGCATGGGTGCCCACGGGAAGGTGCCGAACCCGATCTGGTGAATGACCAGATCGAAGTTGCGGCTGTAGTCTGTCGGGCCGGTCGAGAAGATCGACTCGGTCAGTCCGTACATCCCGGCGAAGCCCTCCCTGGGGGCGTTGAACACCCACAGCGCAGCCAAGCCAGCAGCCGCGACGGCGCTGGTGACCAGCAGCATCGACGTCCTGTCCCTGTCTGCGGCCACCAGGACCACGCCGCCGGTGAGCAACGCGTACGTCAGCAGCGCGAAGATGCCTTTGCTCAGGAACCCGACGACGAGCCCGCCGGCAAACAGAAGCCACAGCTGACGCGTGGCGCGAGGCTCCGATTCCGGTTCGACGCCGGGCCGGGACGCGCGGTCGGTCACACGCTTGGAGTGGAGCAGCAGGGCGCCGGCCACCATCGCGAGACCCAGCATCGCGCCGGTCTCACCGGTCGCTGAACGTGCTTGGGCGAAAAAGAGCGGGGTCGTCGCGCAGATCAGACCGGCCAGCGCGGCCACCCGATCGCTCCAGACCCGCCGAGTGACCAGCACCAGGGTCAACAGCGTCAGAAATGCGAGCAGCGCGCCTGGCAGCCGGGTCGACAACTCGGTGATGCCGAGCGCGTTGTACGACAGGGCCGTGAGCCAGGTCTCCAGGGGCGCCACGGTGCGCGTGTCGCCGTTGGTCTTGAAGCGGACGGTGTAGGCGCCAACGTTGGTCGACTCCTCGATGGCGTTGCGCAGCGCTTGCGCGTCCGCGCCGATGACGACTCGAATGTTGTCGCCGATGGAGCTCTGCTCCATCGCTTGTTCGATGGCGGCTTGGACGTCGGGGCCGCCTTTGCTCACGTCGAAGGCGCTGCCCAGCTTGTACTTGCGCGAGACAGCAGCCAGCTGAGCTCGGACCACGGCGCGTCGCGCGTGGGTGGCGATGACGTCTGCGGACAGGCCGTCTCCGACTCCGACCAAGATGACGTGGGCGTTGGTCGCGAAGCGCGACGCGTCCAGGAGGCGTCCCCCAGATGGCGACCAGCTGTCGGGCTTCATGGGGTCGTCGCTCAGCAGGGCGAGATCCAGGATGATCCCGCCGACGACCTCATTTTTGGCCCCGGTCACGGCCTCTTGAAGGGTTCGCGCGCCCGCCGCGATCCCGCGGGCGCCCGAGCGGGGCGGTGTCGCGAAGCGGAGCAGCACTCCGGCGTCGTCAGCCGCTTCGAGCATCGGGGCTTCGAGCGAGCCTCGGTTGCTTCCCAGCGCGACGGGGATGCGGGATGGCTCGACGATCGAACGGGCCAGGGCGGCTCGGTCCATCTCCCAGGGCTCCCACAGCCCCTCGCGGTTCAGACCCCAAAGGCAGATCACTGCGCCCACCAGGAGCGTGAGCAGGATCCGGTGCTTGGTGCCGATGCCGATGACGTTGTCTATGAGCGTTCTCAACGGGCCTCGTTTGGGCTGGCTCGATAGAAGTGAAGCCCACGGCTCTTACCGAGTTCGCGTCGCTGCGGCAAGTGTTGTTGGTTGCTACACGCTTTGTACGAGGAACAGTTCCTGGGCGTAGCGGGGATCCAGTTCGTGTACCGCGACTGCTCCCAGGGCGCGCTCCAGCACGTCCATCGCGTCCTCCACGAAGGTGCGCACCTGCGGGGTCACGGCCTCACCTGTGACCGCCTCGATCGCAGGCCTCCAGGCGTCGCGCGTGGTCATGAAGGTTTTGAGCGCCTGGCCATCGAGCGGAGTGAACGCGACGGCCTCGCCAAGGGCCGCGTTAGCGACCGCGGTGCGGAGCAGGGTGGCCAGGCGGACGTGCCTCCGATCGTCCTCGGAGACCCCGGCCAGGCCGGCCTTCAACAGCGCGTCGGGGGAAAAGCCGAGGCGGCGCTCGAAGAACTCCAGGACCTGGTCTGCGTCCACCAGTCGAACGGCGACCACACCCAGCTCGTGGAGCGTCGTGAAGGGGCGCCATGTAGGCGCGTCGCTGCCAGGGTCCAGCCCCTCGAGGTACATGGGTTGTGGCTGGGCGACCGCCTCGAGGGTCGCGTCCACCGGGTCGCCGAACAGGAACAGGCCGCGGTTGGTCCCCGCCCGGGCGCGCAGTCGCCGCGCTTGGAGGGCGAGCTCCAGGGTGAGGCTGTGGCCGACCCGAAAACAGGTCTCGGGCCACACGTAGTCGAGCAGCGCCGTCGCCCGGTCGACGTCCTCCTCGGCCAGCCAGGCGAGGCCGAGATTCGTCAACGCCGCGGCGTGCCTACCGGCGTCGGGCAGCTGGTCGGTCTGCTGTAGGTCGCGCTCGCGAGCCATGAAGACCTTGTTGACCAAAAAGGTGAACGCCTGACCAAACCCGGCACGCCGCGTGTCATCCAGCTGCTCCAGCGCCCGCGCGAGCAACCGCGGGGGGGTCACCCCTCGGATCGCGAGGTCCTGGGCCACGGCGCCGAGGCTGGGAGCGCTGGCCAGCGGCGGCCGCTCGAGGAGCGTCATGTCCCGTTGTATCGACGCTCTGGTAGCTGTCGGGCTGACGTAGCGGAAGATGTCGAGCGACTCATCGGGGGATGGGAACCCGAGCTCCGACAAGCGAGCGTTGCGAAAGTGCAGCATCTGCTCTTCCAGCGGGCTCTTGAGCTCGAAGCGCGCGGCCTGGCAGATCGCGCGCATGCGGTCCATGTCTTGGGCCCACATCAGCTTGAGGAGGTGGGGCAGCCGCTGCGCGATGTCGCTCCCGTTGGGGGCGGTGAAGATGAACATGCCGTCAGGGGCGGCGATGATGTCCAGCTCGTCGGGGACCTCGTTGAGGTCCAGGTCGTTGGTGTGGACGGCGACGTCCCCGAGCATGAGCAGCTGCAACAGCTCGTCTTCGGTGTTCTCGATGAAGCGCAGCGCGGTCCGCTGTCCTACGGCCAGGGCTCGGTCCATCCACTCGAACCAGCGCGGCAGCTGCACCGAGTTGCCGGTCCAGATGTCGAGGTCTTGAATGGCACGGAGCTGCTCGTCGCTGGAGTGCTCCAGCAGCGCGTACGCGTCGTGCTCTCCGATGTCGCGCATCATCAGGTAGAGCTCTTCGGCCGCGAGGTCCTGCACGAACTCGCGCGGGTTGGCGAGCTGAAGGATCCAGTCGAGGCGCTGCATGCCGCCTTGCCTCTGAACCTCCAGCGGAAGCCGACAACGCCCTGCGATGACAGCGAGATCTGGGTTGGAAGATGCCATTACGCTGGGGCTTCTACTACGAGCTGCCCGGTCGAGCCAGCAGCAATGTGGTGCGATGCCTCGCCACGGCCGTTCAGCCATCCGGTGTCCACGTCGGGTGCTCGCCGGTGGCCGGCGCCCGCGAGCCGCTCGTCGTGCGGCCGCGACGCCACGGCGGGAACAAAAAACCGACGGCGGTCGACAAAACGGCTGGCGCGCAGGCGGATCGGTCGTGGACACTCAGCCGGGATGGGCAAACAGCCGCAGCGTTGGGTGTTGGGACGGGACAGTGATCCGCAGACTCGCGATGACGTCGGCGCCTTCAAGCTGTGGCGCATGAAGCTGGCCTGGCGGGCGCTTGGGCTGCTCGGCCCCCGTCGCCTCGTGGACCGCCTGTTCCCCGCGGGGACGCTGTGCTACTTC
>JAAZYN010000461.1:0-245 GCA_014239625.1 Myxococcales bacterium
GAACGCTACTTCACGCGATATCCGACGATCCGCGACTGGAAGAACAGCACGCTTGAGAACGCCCGCCAGCAGGGATGGGTCAAGACGCTGCTGGGGCGAGTCCGGCGACTCCCCGACCTCCACAGCACGCGCGGCGCGGTCCGCGCGTTTGCCGAGCGGGTGGCGGTGAACACACCGGTGCAGGGGAGCGCTGCCGACATCATCAAGGCCGCCATGGTTCGAATAGCCCAACGCCTCCGGCAGCC
>JAAZYN010000461.1:255-4104 GCA_014239625.1 Myxococcales bacterium
GCGCAAGCTCAGAACGCGCATGCTGCTGCAGGTGCACGACGAGCTGGTCTTCGAGGTGCCCGCCGACGAGGTCGACGCGACGACCGCGATGGTGGTCTCGGAGATGGAAGGTGTCGTGTCCCTGGCGGTGCCGCTTTCGGTCAACGCCGCGACGGGTCATACTTGGTTGCAAGCACACTGACCCGCGGACCCCTTGAGTAAACCCTCAGTGAAAGCCCACCATGGCAACGATCTCCCGCCACCTTCTGCGGCGACGGAGGGCTCCGTGAGCCGTTCCTCCCACGTGAGCTCCGACCGCGCGGATGAGTCCGCGCTGTTGACCGAGCTACAGGAGCTGACGGCCCGCAACCAGGTCATGGAGCGCAAGCTCCGCGGCATCGAGGCGATCAGTAAGTCGCTGGTGAGCGAACACAATCTGGAGCGTATTCTAGAGGCCATCCTGGGCCGCACCACCGAGCTGCTGCAAGCGGACCGCGCGACGCTTTACCTGCTCGACGATGCCAATCAGTCGATGTGGTCGACGGTCGCGCTCGGCGAGGAGCTCGAGACGATTCAGCTCGAGATCGGTCAAGGCATCGCGGGCTGGGTCGCCAAGCACGGTAAACCGGTCAACGTGAAGGACGCGTACCGAGACCCACGTTTCGACAACGCCACAGACGCCAAGACGTCGTACCGAACCAAAAGCGTGCTGGCGTGGCCGCTGACCAACTCGCGGCAACAGACCATCGGCGTCATCCAGGTGCTCAACAAGTCCGACGGGTACTTCACGCCGGCTGACGAGGACCTGCTGGAAGCGATCGCCTCCCAGGCCGCGATCACGATCCAGAACTCGAAGCTCTACCTGGATATCGTCGGAAAAAACATCGATCTGCTCGAGACCCAGATGCGCTTGCGGAACCGAAAGCGTGAGCTCGAGCTGCTGTTCGCTATCGAGCGGGCGGCCGCACAGACCAGCGAGCTGGACAGCGCGCTCAGCGCGATCGTGCGGACGGTGTGTGTAGAGCTCCCCGCAGAGGGCGCGGCCGTTGCCCTGTACGACCGCTTCCGAGACACCCTGATCGTGCAGGCGGCTGCCGGAGTCGGGGCCGCGAGCCTGCGGCAGAAGGCGATCTCGGCGGACGAGGGGCTACTGGCCGAGGTGTTCTCGAGTGGCGACGCGACGAGCCTGGTGGGGCCCGAGGCTCGTTCAGCATCCAACCCCTGGCGTGGCTTCGCGCCGCACACCCCGGTGCGGTCGCTCGCGGCGGTGCCGATTCGCCAGCGCGAAAAGAACCGCGGAGAGCGCCTCGGCGTGTTGGTGTTGCTCAACCGGACCGGCGAGGGGCGAAACTTCGAAGGCGACTCGCGCCTGTTGTCGTCGGTCGCCAGCCGAATCGGGCTGTCGTGGGAGCTCATCCGCTCACGTGAAGAAGAGGAGAAGGCCGAGCGGCTGGCCGCCATCGGGCAGACGCTGTCATCGGTCGTGCACGACCTCAAGACGCCTCTGACCATCATCAACGGCTACGCGATGATGGTGGCCAAGGAAACCGACGCCGACAAACGGGGTGACTACAAGGCGCTGATCCAAAAACAGATCGCTCAGATCAAGGGCATGACCCAAGAGGTCCTCAGTTTTGCGCGAGGCGACTCGAAGGTCCTGTTGCGCAGGGTCTTCGTGGACCATTTCCTCAACGAGGTGCGCGAACAGATCGGGCCCGAGTTCGACGCCAGCAAGATCGCCTTGGAGCTCAACCCTACGTACCGAGGCGGCGTCCGCATCGACAACGACAAGATGAAGCGCGTCGTGTTCAATCTCGCGCGCAACGCACGCGAGGCCATGACCGAGGGTAGCGGGCGTTTCGAGATCGGCGTGGAAGAGGTCGACGGGGCGGTGGTGTTCCGGTTTAGTGACGACGGTCCAGGCATCCCAGAGGCGATGCGGGGGCGGCTGTTCGAGTCCTTCGCAACCCACGGAAAGAAGAACGGCACCGGGCTTGGCCTGGCCATCGTAAAGAAGATCATTGACGACCACAGTGGCACTATCGAAGTGGAGTCTACGCCGGCTGACGGGACCACGTTCCTCATCACCCTGCCCCAGTAAGACACCCTCCAGGCGCCACCCGACCCACGAAGAGATGAAGGCCGCATGGACTTAACCCAGGCGTTCGACAAAGGCGGCGTCCTGATGTGGATCATCTTCGGATGTTCACTCATCGGGACCTTCGTGTTCATCGAGCGGATGCTCGCCCTCAAGCGCAACCAGATCCTCCCCGTTCACCTGTTCGACGCTTTGCTCAAGCATCTGCGAGCCGGCGACCCGGGCCGCGCCGCAGCCCTGTGCCGCGAAAACGTCAGCGTGTTGAGCCGCATCGCCGAGGTGGCGCTGACCTATCGCGACGCCGACCGCGGCGTCGTCAAGGAGGCGATGGAGGAGGTCGGGCAGGTCGAGATCGGCCACCTCGGGGTGCGCATTCACGTCTTGTCGACGGTGGCCGCCATCGCGCCGTTGCTCGGTCTACTGGGCACGGTCGCGGGCATGATCGAGGTGTTCAACGATCTCAAAGGACCCGAAGCCGCAGACGCAGCCGCCGCGATGGCCAACGGGCCGAGCATCGAGGCGCTGGCCGAAGGCATCGAGCACGCGCTCTACACGACCCTCGGGGGGCTGGCGATCGCGATCCCGTTTTACGTGGCGTTTCGCTACGTAGAGACCCGGATCGATCGATTCGCGGCGGAGCTCGAGGAGGCCGGCCTGACGTTGCTCAACGCGCTCATTCCGCCCACGCCGCGGGACGGGCGACAGCCCGCGGAGCGCACCACCGAGCGTCCCACCGAGGCGCAGGCGGACACCGACGCCTCGCCAGGCAGCTCGTGAACTTTCGTCAGCGAGGCAGCCGCAGCCGGGCCATGGTCGCGATAGACATCACGTCCCTGATGGACGTGGTGTTCTTGCTGCTGATCTTTCTGCTGGTGACGACCGTCTTCAAGACCGAGGAGCACGCGTTCGAGATCGAGTTCCCGACCTCCAGCGCCGAGCAGGTGATCGTGACAGCGGACAAGACCACCGTCTACGTGGACAAGCTCGGCAACCTCCACCTGCTGGTCGTGGACCCGGCCGCCGGGGTGTCCGCGGAAGAGCCGGAGAGGCTGGACGCCAAGGCGCTTCGTGCGCGCCTCGCACAGATCCACGCCGAAAAGCCGGACACGTCGATCGCCATCAAAGGCGATAAAACGACCAGCTATCAGATGATGATCGAGGTCGTCGGCTACGTGCAGGACGCGGGCTTCAAGAGCGTCAGCTTCCCATACGAGTTCTCGAGCGGCCCACCGACCCCATGATCCCACCCGCGGGGGCCGGCGGTTCACCAAGCCCCGCGCGGGGCCTCAGGCCGCGTGACTCGGCCCTATCGGGGGTGGAGTCGGTGCCGCTGCTGCTGGTCGGCGACCCGCGCCAGGGCGTCGCGCAGTAGCGTCCCAACCCGCATCGCCGGCCGAGGCGAACTGAGCGCCCGCTTCCAGCCGCGAGCACCGGGGACACGGGCGAACAGCGGTAACATGTGGCGCACCAGCGCTGACCGGGTGTGGCCAGCGGCGAACTGCCGCTCCACATAGGGGATCATCGCCTCCACGACGTCGAAGCGGCTGGGCACCGGGCGGGACGCGTCGCTGAAGATGACCCGGTCGACGGTCGCGAAGAGATACGGGTCTTCGTAAGCTGCCCGCCCGATCATGACGGCATCGACGTGCGCGAGGTGCGTCTGAATCTCGGAGACGGCGCGGACGCCTCCGTTGATCTCGACGGCCAGCTCGGGGAAGTCGCGCTTGAGTCGGTAGACGTCGCCGTACCGAAGCGGTGGGACCGTCCTATTC
>JAAZYN010000462.1 GCA_014239625.1 Myxococcales bacterium
GAGCAGCCCGGAGAGCACCGCGAGGAAGAGGAAGCCGCTGCCTGCTTGCAAGAACCCTCCGTACACGCCGACGAACAGGAGCGCCCAGCGTGCCCGCGGCTCCTGGCTCGGTAGCAACGGCGTCTCGCTGGGGTCGGGGGCCAGCAACGTCGGCTTGAGCGCGATCAACACGGCCATGCCGACGAGGGTGACCAGCAGGATCGGCTGCAGGATCGCACGCGGCATGGACGCGGCCGCGAACGCCCCTGCTGCGGCGCCGAGCACTGTGGGCCAGATAAAGCCCCACAGCTCGCGTTTGTCTTGCAGCAGCGCCTTTTCACGATCAAAGGCGACGGCTGCCGCGCCTGATTGCATCAGGATCGCGACGCGGTTGGTTCCGTTGGCGACGTCCGCAGGGAGACCGACGAGCATCAAGGCCGGCAGCGTCAGCAGCGAACCGCCGCCCGCCAACGTGTTGATAAAGCCCGCTACCAGCCCGGCCGCGATGAGAAACAGGGCTGACAGCGCGTCCAGGTCCACACCTATTCCGCCGCCGCAGCCCGAGCGCGCAAGTCGCTGATGGTGGCCGCATAGTCCTCGGACTTGAAGACCGCGCTGCCCGCGACGAAGACGTCGGCGCCTGCGGAACGCGCTGACGCGATCGTGGTCGCCTTGATGCCACCGTCCACCTCGATCCTCAGGTCGATGCCCAGGGTGTCGGCCCTGCTGCGGAGATAGTCGATCTTGGGCAGCACCCGTGGGATGAAGGCCTGGCCGCCAAAGCCCGGGTTCACGGTCATGACCAACACGTGATGCAGCTCCTCGAGGACGACATCGAGCACGTTTGGTGGCGTGTGTGGATTGAGCACGACCCCGGGCTTGGCACCGGCTTGGCGGATCTGCTGAATCACCCGATCCAGATGGGGACACACCTCGGCTTGCACACACAACCAGTCGGCGCCGGCGCCGACGTAGGCCTCGATGTATCGTTCCGGGTTGGTGATCATCAAGTGGACGTCGAACTCCAGGCTCGTCGTCCGCCTCGCGCATGCGATCACCGGCGGACCGAACGTCAGGTTGGGCACGAAGTGCCCGTCCATCACGTCGACATGGACGAGGTCGGCGCCGCCTCTCTCGATGGCCTGAATCTCCTCGCCGAGCCGCGCGAAGTCGGCGCTGAGGATGGATGGGGCGATGTGAACCGGACCGCGAGTCGTCATCATTTCACCGTCGATGCTCGTGCTGGAGCGAGGACCTTCCACTCCACGATGGCGCGAAGAGCGGCCGTCGCACCGAGCCAATCTGACGCGCGCGTCGACCGTCCGCGTCCATCAACCACAGTTCGCGCCACTTGTCTGGCCGCACGCGAATGTACGCGATGTAGCGCCCACATGGAGAAAAAGCTGGGCTCTCAGAGGACGTCTCGTCGGAGGTCAGCTTGACCGTTCGCCCAGAGTCGAAGTCGTGCCGCACGATGGCGAACCTGCCGCCGCCCGCCATCTGCGCATAGACGATCGTGTCGCCGAGGGGGGACCAGTCGGGAGAGCCACAGTAGCCCGCGGTCAGGCGCCGAGCCTTTTGGGCGTGGAGCCCGCTCATCCAGATGTTGGGGCCACCCACGCGGTCGCTCACAAAGGCCAGGCGTTCGCTGTCGGGCGCCCAGGTGGGCGAGGTGTTGACCGATGAGTGGGCCGTGAGCCGCGCGATCTCCTTGCTGCTGAGCGCATCGACCACGACCACGTCGGTGTGGGCCCCAGCTGACACGGTGAGCGCCAACTTTCGACCGTCAGGGGACCACGCTCCTACGGCGTTCATGCCCGGGCGCTGTGATTTGGGGTGCCCGTCGACCATCCAGTCGGCGTTGCTCTTGCGATACGACATGTAGCCGATGGTGTCGCTCGGCCCCCAGGCCGGGTCCAGGTTCAGTCCGCCGTTGTGCGTCACCAAAGACATGCCACGACCATCCACGTCCAGAACCGCGATCTCTTTGACACCCGGCTTCATCTGCAGGCTCGCGACCAGCCGCGTGCCCGCGACGCCGGCGATGCCGGTGTCCATCGCGAGCATCTGGTTGACCCAGTCGGCCGCCCGGTGACGGGCGGCCCCCGGAGGGAGGCGAGGGTTGCGTGACAGCGCCTCGATGATCCCCCCCTGTCTCACGTCGAAGACCACCAGCTTCGCTCGCGCGACGCCTCGATCTACGCCGGAATACATGCTGATGGTCACCATCCGATCGACGCCCCGGGACTGCATGTCCGCCACCTTTGTAGCGCGCTCGGAGGCGTCCGCGTCCGCCCATCCAGCCAGTCGTCGAGCGGTGTAGAAACCGGTCCAACCGAGATGTTCACGGAGCGCCCGAACGTACGCGGTGGTGCGCTCGACGAGCCATCGGGGCGACTGCGGCGGCAGCGCTGGGTCCGCGACGACGATCTCCGCCAACACTTCGACCGCCGCGCGGCCGCTACCCAGCCGACACCGGCCGTTGACGCACACTCCTCCAGACGTCTTGCAGTCGGCCGGGAGATGGCAGGCTGGGCCGTGCGGGGTGGACGGAGGCGGCGTGGTGCCCAGCGCGCAGAGAGTCCAGAGTGTTGGGAGAAGCGAGTGAATCGTGAATGTGTGGAGGTCGAGGGGGGCTCAGCGCAATCGGGCTCCGAGCAGATCGATCTTCATGCCTTTGACGTTGATGTATCGGAGCACGTCCGCGTCCGGCACGGGTAGTCTCTTTCTACCCTTTTCTTCGGGAATGTACTGCAGCAACAGGCGGAGAACCGCGTCATCGAAGCCTCGGTTTCCGCTCCGCTTGATGATCCTGAAGGTCAGGATGGCGCCGTCGGGTCCCATCCGCTGCACTTTGATCCGTGCCCGAAGCTCGCCCAGCGCCGTGGTCGAGATGTGAGTGGGGACGTTGAACTCGCGCTCGAGCTCTCGTCGGACTCGCTTGACATACTGATTTCCCGGTCGGCGAATGGCACCTTCCCCGCGGATCTCACCGTCCCCGACGCCGACGATGTCTCGGAGTGAACGGGCCCGTTTGCGGGGGTCATCGTCGACGTGGTCGAGGAGATTCGCGAGCGACCGGTTGCGCGCCTTTCGCGCCTTTCGCGCCCGAAAACGCTTCTTCAGTTTCTCGCGCGGGCGGGCGTTGTCCTTCGTCAGATTGACCCCGTCTTTAACGATCCTCTTTTGCTCGTATGCTTGTAGTTCTGGCAGCTTGGAGTCTTGTTGGGCTTTGAGCCCGAGGCGCGGCACGAGCGCCGCCTCCAGGATCTTCGGCACGGCGAGTTGGGTCGGTTCAGGATCGCGCCGGTCGCTGCGATGCTCCGGCGCCGTGCAGCGCCGCTCGCCGCAGATCCCATGACCCACGCCGAAACCGGGGCTGTGGCCAGTGGTGGTCTGGAGGTCTGGGGCAGGGGCCGCGAGGGCGACGGCGACGCCGGCTTGAATCAACGCGTGAACCGCCCCGCTCAGGACCCCCCCACAAAACGCAGCGGCCGCGAGCGTCGGGCGGCTTATCTGAGCATCCGGCCGAATGACCGGCGGCCGCCGCGGGAGGGGACGCTCCAGGGCGGACGTCGCCGCGCGAACGCTCGTCACGGCAGGGCCGGATTCAACGGATCGGGGGTGGGGGCCACGGTGGCGCCGCCGAGGGTCCCTGGCTCTGCGACCAGTCCGAACTTGGTCGCACCGGCTTGCCTCACGGCCGCCATGATCTTGAGCACCAGCCCATAGTCCAGGGTGCGGTCTGCCAGCAGATAGAGCTCTTTGTCCTGTTGCAGCTTGTGGTTGTCGACGAGCTTGTCGCCAAGCTTTTTGAGGCAAGGCTCGAAGGCACGCTCGAGCGCTTTCGCCCTCGGCGCCCTGCGCCCGAGCAGCTTCCGGAGGGTCGGCGACACCGCGCGGCAGTCCAGGATCTGAGTGTCATCAATACTGAACTCCAGCGCCGCCGTCACGACCAGCTGGAGCTTCTTCACCTCGGTGAGGATGACCACCTCGCTGTCGACTTTCGGCAGGTCGATGTTCACCTTGGTGTTCGCTTGGTCCTCGTCCTTATCGGAGCGCTTCTCCGCGCGGGCCTCCTCCAGAATTCTCTCCGCGTCGGCGAGCACCTGCTGCCGCTCGA
>JAAZYN010000463.1 GCA_014239625.1 Myxococcales bacterium
TCCAAGGGCCCGCGATCCTGGCGGTGGCCCCTCGTCGCGCCGTCAGCCGCCCCACCCGGTGGCCCGCGTCATGTCGCGCCAGAGGCGACGGGGGCGCGTAGCGGCCTCCGTGGGTGCCTCCGAGGGCCCGCGATCCTGGCGGTGGCCCCCCGTCGCGCCGTCAGCCGCCCCACGCGCGCTGGTCATGGGGGCGACCGCGAGCGCGGGACACACGTGGGGGAAGGGCGAGGAGGATGGCCTCCCCGCCTTTCCGCTCCGGGGTCGGAGTCGTCGAGCTCATCTGCTCAGCGGACCGGCGACAGGATCACCCTGCACGCGCCGGCATCACATGCTCGGGCGCGGGCGTGCCCTAGCGTTTTGTCTTGAAGGGGTACCCCCCGCTGCCGAACTCGCTGTCGGGCGGCAGCGAGAACGGGCTGCGGCTCTTCTTGCCGCCGGTGATGTCGCCGAGCGACAGCCCACCGGTGGCCCAGGGCTTACGACCCGTGATCCGCTGCCCCCGACCCTCGGCGGGATCTCCGCCTGCGGTCGCGGTGGCGCGTCCGGATCCCGAGACCCCGGTCGTCACGAACGGGCTGTCCTCGACGAACGGCTCGGGCGCCAACGGCGGAAGCTCTGGGGGCGCCTCGTAGGTCACCGCCGCTTCCGGCACCGCCGATGCCTGCGCCTGCGGGACACGTTGCTGCACATGTCCAGCGTGGTGCATCTGCTGCTGGAGGTCTTCCTGGTCGAAGCCGGTCGCCACCACCGTGATGCGAATATCGTCGCCGACCGCCGGGTCGATGACCGCACCGAAGATGATGTTGGCTTCGCCGTGGGCGGCCTCCTGCACCAGGCTGATGGCCTCGTTGATCTCCATGATCCCCAGCGACTCTCCGCCGGTCAGGTTGACGAGGATCCCTCGCGCCCCGTCGATGCTCGTGTCTTCCAGCAGCGGGCTGCTGATGGCCTGCTGCGCCGCCTTTGAAGCGCGCCCGTCTCCGGACGCGCAGCCGGCACCCATCAGGGCCATGCCTTGCTGCGCCATGATGGTGCGCACGTCGGCGAAGTCGACGTTGACGAGGCCTGGGATCGTGATCAAGTCCGACACCCCCTTGACCGCGTTGTACAGCACGTTGTCGGCCTCTCGAAAGGCCTCCAGCAAGCTCATGTTCTTGTTGGCGATGGCCAACAGACGCTGGTTCGGGATCACGATGAGCGTGTCCACCGCGTCGCGAAGCGCAGCCAACCCCTTGCCGGCGTTCTTCATTCGCGGCCGCCCTTCGAAATCGAACGGCTTGGTCACCACGCCTACGGTCAACGCCCCCAGCTCTCGAGCGATCTGCGCCACCACTGGTGCAGCGCCGGTCCCTGTGCCGCCGCCGAGCCCCGCGGTGACGAAGACCATGTCCGCCCCCTCCAGATACTCGGCGATGGCCGCCGAGTCCTCCATCGCAGCTTTCCAACCCTTCTCCGGGTTGGCGCCCGCTCCCAGACCACGCGTCAACGACGCGCCGATCTGGATTTTGTGCGGAGCCGCATTCTTGTCCAAGGCTTGCACGTCCGTGTTGCAAGCCAGGAATGTCACACCCGACAGGTTGTTGGTGACCATGTTGTTGAGAGCGTTTCCGCCCGCACCACCCACACCGACGACCTTGATATTCGCGCCTGTGACGATTTCTTCTTCGAAGCTAATCATTGAGTTTCCTCCCCCACATCCGAAGGAGACGCGAACGTCTCCAGATCGGCACCTAGAACCACTGACGAATCAAGCTGCGGACACCGTCGAACAGCTTGCCGCCCCCGTTGCTGGACTTGCGCGGGGTGATGGATTGCTCCCCCACCTCGAACGTGTCCAGACATAGACCCACCGCGGCCGCATAACGCGGATCCGCGACCACCTCTGTCAACCCGCCTACCCCCTTCGGAGCAGGACATCCAACGCGCACCGGCATCCCGATCAGGACCTCCTCACCAAGGTCCGCGATAGCCTCCAACTTGGACGTTCCACCGGTCAGTACGACGCCGGCTGCCAAGAGCTCTCGGCAACCCGCCACGTCAATCTCCTGGGAGACGCGCCCGAAGAGTTCCTCCAGGCCCGGCTCCAAGATTTCACACAAGAGATGCCGCTGGCGTTCCTGCGGGCCACGCCCGCCGACGCTCGGCACATCCATCGTCTCCCCATCGGCCACCATCGACGGGAGCGCACATCCATGGCGCTGCTTGACCGTCTCGGCCGCGTCGCTGGGCGTTCGCAGCCCGCGCGCGATCTGGCGCGTCAGCTCATCGCCGCCCCACTCCATCGCCACGGTGTGGACGAGGGCGTTGTCATACCAGACGCTGATGTCGGTGGTCCCGCCGCCGACGTCCACGATGACCGCGCCAAGCTCGCGCTCTTCCTGCGTGAGGACAGAGCCGGAGCCGGCCAGGGCGTTGAACATCATCCGGTCGACGTGCAAGCCGGCCGCGTGGCAGCACTCCATGGCGTTGATGAGGGCCGTTCGCGCCGCTGTGATCACATGCACCCGGGTCTCCAGCCGGATCCCGTTCATCCCGATGGGCGTCCGGATCCCGTCGTGCCCATCGATGATGTACTCTTGGGGCAGCGCGTGGAGCACTTGTTTGTCACCAGGCAGCGGGATCGCCCGCGCGGCCTCGAGGACCCGCCCGATGTCAGCCTCGGTGACGCGACCACCGCGGACCGCGACGGTGCCGTCGCTGTTGAAGCCGACGATACCCGAACCACCGATCCCCAACCGGACGCTGTGGATCTGGCACCCCGCCATGTGAGCCGCCTCTTCGACGGCCATACGGATGGCCTCGGTGGTCTGCTCGATGGCCACCACCTGGCCGCTTCGCACGCCGCCCCCAGTGGGGACCAGCGACACTCCGATGATGTTCTTGTCGGCGGCCCCGGCTTCCATGATGACGACCGCCACCTTGGACGATCCCAAGTCCAGACCAGCAACGATTTCCGCTGTCCTCGCCATCAGTCCTCCCCAGAACTGCCGGCAGCGTCTGTCGGCGCCACCGGCTTGTGCTTTTTCTGCTGCAGTTGTTTCGAGCGCTGCTGTCGACGCATTCGCGGCAACAGCGCTCTATTTGGAACCGAGTCCACCGCACCTTTGTTTTCCTGCGTTTTTTCGGCGGTGGCACGTTTTTGACCCTGTTTTTGACCCTTTTTCTTGCGGATCGCGCCGATTGGGCGATCAGGAGCCGCCGCGCGGTCTGCGAACGCTCGCGCTTCTTTGCGCAGATCGGCTGGCGTCGGGGCCAACTCCGCGCGGACGATGACCCTTCCGTCATCGGTCCCGCCGCGCTCCGCGTCGAGCAAGACGTAGTCGGCCACCTTGTTCTGTTGGCGCAGGTTCTCCAGGACCCACTCGAGTCGGTAGAGCTTCTGCTTGAATGGACCGCGACCCAGCACGGCTTCGGTGCCGTGGGGGCTGACGACGAGGGTCATGCGACGGTCGGTCTCGACGCGGATCTCTGCGATGGGCCAGCGGTCGGCGAGCCCCATGCTCCTATACAGACGCGTTACGTTGACCGCGTTGCGGATGTCTCCCCGCGCCGTCCCGGCTCGCGCGGCGGTGGCCCAGACCGCGCTGTCGATACCCGTGACGATAGGCAGCTCGAACATCTCGCCGGTCACCAGCGGCGCGAATGGGGCACCCAGCTCGTTGACCAACACGAGCTGGGCGTCGAGCTCCAAGAAGGCCACCGGCCTGTGCTCCGAGAGGGTGATGATAAGCCGATCAGGCAGCTCTTTTCGCACCACGGCCTTGGAGACCCACGGGTGAGCTTCCAAGCGGGCTTGCATGGCGTTCAGGTCGGCCGACAGCAGGTGGGTGCCCGCTTCGATACGCCCGATCCGTTTGATGGTGGCATAGTCCAACCGGTCGTTGCCGTCAACGAGCACGTCGCGGAGGTGGAAGTGGCCAGTCTGCATCAGGTAGTCGTAGGCCCGCACGCCTAGCAGAGGGGTCACGAACGCCCCCGTCGCGAACCCCAGCGGCAGGACCCACATCATGAGCGTGACACATGCCGTGCCGGCGCGGCGCCATGCGGCGCGGCCAGCGTGGCCAACGCCTGTCTC
>JAAZYN010000464.1 GCA_014239625.1 Myxococcales bacterium
GCCGATCAAGAGGCGGGTCCTCTCCACGCCCGAGACACCCGCCGCGGCCCCGAGTCGGACGCCACCCTCGACGCCCACCACGGCTACGTTCTTGGGATCGGCAGGGTCGACGAGGGTATCCACGACCACGCCCGGCTGCACCTGCGGAATGTGCAGCTCGGAGACCGACTCCGACGTCCACACCTGGTAGGGCTCGACTCCGTCTCGCTCGACATGGAGCTGCAGCTGCAACTGGAGATAACGGTGAGCGCCGATGGAGACGACGCCCGACCCCATCCCGACCGACTGGACCGTTGCGCGCGCCGGCTGGCCCTCGCTGAGCAGCCGTCGCCGTTGGGCCCCGCCGCCTGTGAGCATGCGGTACAGGCGCGGACCGAACAGGGCGCCGGCGACGAGGATGGCGATCAGGGGCATATAGGTCATCAGGCTGTAGCTCATTGGGCTCCTCCGTCGATGGGTACGGTGGAGAGACCGGCGGACGCCGTTTGTGAATCGACCCAGCTGTTCGGCCTTCAGCTGGCGCGGCGTGACGGAGACCATCAGAGTGGGTGAACGCGATGTTCGCCAGGGCTTTCGTCGCGGGCGAGGCGGGCGAGCGTGGTCGTGGCGGCGCGACCTCGAGGTCGCGCGACGCCGCCAGGGGCGACAAAAGAACCAGGAGATCGTGTTCAACCCCATTGACGCGCGGACTGAGCTCACCCTGCTTGTGCACACCGCCCGTCAACAGCGACACCGGGTCACCGCCAGTGGACCCGCATCACGAACCCGCCGCCGCCCGGTGGAGGCGAGCCCTGTAGATCGATCAGCGTCCTTGTCATCACGCGCATCATCAGCCGAGTGCCAATCAGCTGAAGGATGCGCCAGGTCGGATTGTCAAAGAGGGTGGCTCCGCTCCAAGTGAGGGTCGCATCCCGCCGACCCACCTGGGCAGACACCTGGCCTACAGTGTAGAGGTCCGGATGACCCTTCGACGCTCTGTTGAAGACCGCGGCCGGGCCGACCTTTGACGCCACCCATCGAACAAGGCGCTCCCTGGCGCGGGTGGCGTCCTGAAGAAGCAACTCCTCGAGCCTCAGATAATCTCCGCCCAGAAACTCGGTGACGATGGTGTCGGTGAGCTGAACCTGGTACCGACAGGGGTACCAGGCCTCGAGCTCGGGCGTCTCGGGCAGCAGCTCCGGCGTGATCCCCGTCAACTCGCGCAGCCGCGCCAGCGCTGGCGCCCCTTTTCTGCGCACCACGTGAACGCCCCAGTCACGCAACAGGTGGCCGCGGACGTCTCCGCGCAGAGTGGTCAGCTCGCCCTCCGTCCAAGGGCTGGTCTGGGCGGCCAGCGCCGCCAGCGAGGTCACGAGCCGCCGTAGTCGTCTTCGAATTCGGACTCGCTGAAGACCAGCGCCGTGAACACCATGATTCGAAGCTTGGGGTCGTTCATGTAAGCGTCAGACGCGAGGCCGGCTTTCCGACACGCCTCGCCCACAAAGCGCTCACGGTCCCACCCGAACTGCGTCGGCACCTGCGGTAACAGCACCCCCCGCTTGGAGCCTCGCACGATGAGGACGCCGTGGGTCCCCACACGAACGTCCTCGGCGTGGGCGGGCTCCAACTCGCTCAACACGCTGATCTCAATGTCCGCGTAGCGCATATCCGCGCTCGTCATCGGCGCGAAGCGGCTGTCGCCGGTAGCCGCCGCGACGGCCATGTCCGCGACCGTGTTACGCAACGGGTTCATCGCGTGAATGCTGCCGATACAGCCGCGGAGTTGGCCCTCGACATGGAGGCTTACGAAGGCACCGCGATCGACGTCTAGAGCCGGATCCGAGCTCGCCTCCAGGGATCGAGGCCTGGCGCCACGCCCCCTGCTCAGGTGGGCGAGGATCGCGTCACGAGCCAACTCCAACAGGGTCAGCTGTTGATGCCGCGTCAGGCGAACGCCGGGCGGTGTGTCAGTAGCGCCCACAGAAGTAATCCTCGAGAATCTGAGCGTGATCGAAGCACAGCGGAGATGGAAGGGACTCGCGGTGGAACACCCTCGCCTCCAACGCATCATCTGCAGCCCGCGGGGTCCCCTCCGCTCGCGCCACGAACACCGTACTTATGGTGTGCAGTCGCGCGTCTCTGGCGGGGTCGGAGTAACTGTGCATCTGGCGCACCAGCTCGACCGTAAGGGACGTCTCCTCCAGGGCTTCCCGCCGGGCGGCGGTCTCCAGGGATTCGCCATAGTCCACGAAGCCGCCCGGAATCGCCCACCCAAGCGGTGGGTTTCGGCGCCTGATCAAGACCACGGAGCCAGGCGCCGTCGTCATCTCGATCAGAACGTCTACCGTGGGAACAGGGTTGCGATACTCACTGCCAGACATTGCCCCTTGGGGTAGCATTCACGCCGCGCCAGGGTCAAGGGAGCCACGCGCCGCAGCGACCGTCAACGCCGCCATTCCGACCGCGGCGACGGCGAACATGGTCGGTCCCCCTGCGATCTCGTAGAGGTACCCGCAGCCCACCGCGCTGAGCGTCCCGCCGACACCGAAGCCAACGCTCTGGAACAGGCCCTGGGCGCTAGCTCGCTCGGTGGGCTCGACGGCGCTCCCGAGCCAGGTCACGCTGGCGTAGTACCAGATCCCAAAGCTCATGCCGTGTAGCAGCAGCACCCCATACAACCAGCTCGGCGCCTCGACGACGACGAGCAAGGTGTATTGCAGCGCCCCAAGCGCCAGGCACATGCTCAGCAAGCTGCGCATACTGAAGCGACCGAACAACCGTGGAGCGTTACCCATCAGCACGATCTCCGAAGCTACGCCGACGGCCCAGTACAACGGTATGTCGGGCTCAGCCACACCCAGATCCTTCAGATGCAGCGGCAGGAAGATGTAGAGTCCTTGGGAGAACAGACGCGCCCCCAGAGTGATGAGGAAGAAGCGTCGCAGCTCCGGCCGCCGCAGCAGTCGACGCAGACCCGAGGGCAGCGACTCCGTGCTCTTCGAGGCGGTGACGAATCGACCGGGTAAGAGGCTAGAGAGCCCGGCCGTCAACACCAGCACCCCCAACAGGGCAAGAGGTATCGCGCCCCGCCCCGCCGCGCTGACGACAGTGGCCATGGCGAACCCGCCCACGATGAAACCGACTGACCCCCAGATGCGCACGCGCCCATAGTCCCCGCCGCTCTGCTGAACCTGTGCCAGCGTCAGGCTGTCGCCGGAGGTGATCATCCCGACCCTGAAGGCGCCAAACGCAAAGGTGGCGAGCAGCAGCGGCAGCACGCTCGTCGTCAGCACGAACGGCAGGAACGCGACGACCGAAGCGGTCGCGATCAGCCGAACCACCCGCCCGGGATCCCCGCCCCGATCGATGCGATGGCCCCACAGCAGGGGGAACACGATCAGGCAGGCGTAGTGGATCCCTCCCTGCCAGCCGATGGCGGCTTCACTCCACCCCGCCTCGTCGCGAAGCCAGATACCGAAGTAGTTTCCGTGACCGCCCACGTAAACAAAGAGCAGGAAGAACAAGCCGGCAGCCCACATGGGTGGACCCTACTCCGGCTGGCCCCGCATGCCCACGGCAACCGCGACGATTGCGCCACTTGTGGTGGGCGCAGGTCACTGTGGGGCTCGCGCCGAGGTGCGGTTCGCGCCGAAACGGTGATCGCGCCTCTCGCGGGCGCCTTCCGACTGCCGTCAGGACGACGAATGTCGTTGAGTCGTCTTCGCGGAAGTGCTACCGACGAGGGAGTTTCATCACACCGCTCAAAGCACGTACCGACGATGATCGTTCGCAAATCCAAGGCCGAGATCGAAAAGATGCGGCGCGCAGGTCAAGTGGTGGCGGACGTGCACAGAGAGCTCCTCGAGACCGTCAAAGCGGGGATGACGACGCTCGATCTCGATCAACTGGCCGAGCAGCGGATTCGGAGAGCCGGCGCGACGCCGACCTTCAAGGGCTACAAAGTCGGCGACCGAGTCTTTCCGGCCACGCTGTGCATCTCTCTGAACGACGAAGTGGTTCACGGAATCCCATCCAAGACGCGCGTGATCGAGGACGGCGACGTCATCAGCGTCGACTGTGG
>JAAZYN010000465.1 GCA_014239625.1 Myxococcales bacterium
GCCGCGCGCGTCGCCGAGGCGCTGATTCGTGAGGGCGAGGTGCGCCGTTCGTGGGTCGGCCTCGATTTCAAGCCGATTCGCCGGACTGGCTTTTCGGAAGGCGTCCTGATCGACTCCGTCGTCACACTTCTCGGGCGCTCCAGGATAGACCGCCGGGTCTGTGTCGTCGCAGTCTGCGTCCGGGCAGTAGCCATCGAAGTCCGTGTCACAGGTCTCGCAGTCCACGGTGACGCCGTCGCAGTTCTTGTCGCAGTTGGGGTCCGATGGGTTACAGCAGGGCTCTGGCGCACCCTGGTAGACCGCAGCGTCGAAGGGATCGCAGTCCGATGTATTTTCGACCCCATCGCCGTCGTAATCGTCGGTGACGCAGCCTTCGTTGATGTAGCCGTCGCAGTCGTTGTCGATCGCGTCGGAGCACAGCTCGAGCTGGGCGTTGACGTTGGTGCTGCAGTCGACTCCCCCCTCACCGTCACATTGAACCTCACCGCCGACACACAGACCCAACCCGCAAGGGGCTCCCACGAGCAGTGGCGTGCCGAGCTCGACATACGCCGGCGACTCGTCCGTGACACCGTCGCAGTTGTTGTCCTTGCCATCACAGACTTCGCTGGTGGGCAGCGGGGCGGAACAGTTGGTCCAGCCCGAAGCGACGCACACCGTCTGGCCCGCACACGTACCGTCAGGGGTGCTGTTGGCACAGGATAGCGGGAAGCCCACCAGGTTGGCGGAGCAGACGCAAGATCCGGTGGACGGGCGGCAGAAGTTGTCGACACACACGAAACCGAGCGCACATCCGTTGCCCCCATCGCAGGGCGTCGCGCAGAAGCTCCCCTCCCCGGTCGAGTCGTTGCAGGCCGCACCGATCGTTGGACAGTCCGAGGGGGCGGTGCAGGGCGCACAGTTGCCGTCGGGTAGATAAGTACACGTGCCGCCCCCACCGGTTTGCTCGACGCAGACGAGGCCGGTCTCGCAGTTGTTGTCGCAGGCCTCGCCGAGCCCCGCGGTGCCGACGGGGACGTCTATGACGCTGTCAGGGGCTGTGTCGGTGCCGGTGTCGCTCGGCTCGACGTCGGCGTTCGGGACCTCCAGCTGCGCGTCTTCGACCTCGTCCACGACCTGATCCGGAGGCGTGTCGAGCTCGACCTCGCCCATCGGCGCGTCGATGTCCTGGCCGAGGTCTGGACCAAGGTCGACGACCTGGTCCGGCTCCGCGTCGGGGATCAGCGGGCTGTCCGGCGCGTCACTCGAATCACCGACGTCCGGGTCCCCACCTGTGGCCGTGCAGGCCTCGTTGATACAGGTGAGCCCGACTGCGCAGGGGTTGGAATCCCCGGGCCTGGGCTCGATACACCAATCCCCCTCTTCGCCGGGGAGCAACGTGATGTCGCTACAAGCAGCCCCTACCCACAGGGACGACAGGGCGTAGATGAACACCCCGGTAAGATGACGTCTTGCATTGACGGCCCGCATACAGCTCGCTGTCCTCCGATTGCCTCGCCGGCGAATGTTGAGCCCCTGATAGCCTCCAAGCGACCCTTGCGGAGTGTGCCAGGCGGCCGCTCTGGGGTCAAAAGCCGCACTTCCCGGCACGTCTTAACAAAGTGGGGCGCCTTCTCGGGATCGGCCGCGCCCTCGCGGCGCGCTCTCTTTAGCCGGCGAGCGTTGCGTTTGAGGCAGCAACGCCGACTTTCAGCCCGCGCCGCCGCGACCTCACTGCCGCCTCTGCACGCGTGGCGGGAGCCTCGGTGAAACATCCCCCCTCTACTCCCCAGGATCCTCCTCGGTGAGGTGTGACCAGCGAGGCGGCGTCCGCCGGCCTTCCAGAAACGCGATCGCGTCGGTCGCCAGGGCCTTGACGGTGTCGTTGGCATGGGCGAGCAGCGGCCGCAGGTGCGCGGCCGCCCCTCGCGCCCTCAAGCGGACAATTCGCGTAATGGCGTAGCGGATCTCCCGGGGTCGACCAGTTCGCAGAAAGGGCAACGCCTCTCCGACCCGCTGGGCGATCGCCTCCCGGTGACTGTCGGCCCAGGCATGCTGGACGCCATAGTTCACGCAACCCTCGACACGCTCATGGAGCGCGCAGTAAAGCCGAATGTGAAAGTGATCCTCGTGATTGGCGGCGTGCAACGGCTCCCGAAGGACGGCCTTCACGCGCTCGATCACCTGCGGGTCCACCTCTTGGCGCTGGGCGTGAGCCAACAACAACGCCTCGAGATGATGCGCCACGAAGACATACTGCACCTGCACATGGGGATCGCGGATCATCGCCTCGACCAACGCCCAGTTCCGCGGGACATCAAAGCGCAACGTCCCCCACCGGGCTTTGCCGCTGTTGCCGATCGGCAGCATGCGCGCGCTGTCGGCCATCCGACCCGCCTCGTCGCGCATGTAGAACGCCAAGTCGACATCACGCCCACTGTTGTGGCTCGCGTGACCGCTCAGATCACCTCCGTGGGGCCCTGAGATATCGCCGGCCCACAGCTCGCTCCCCGGCCACCCATCAGCCACCTTCTTGGCGACGCGAACCAACAGCGCGACCGTCTCCGTGGTTCCCCACAGGGCGTTCTTTCGAACCGCGGTGACCCTGGGTCTGAGGTACGGGAGGTCTCGCGGCATCGGCACCCCGCCGACCAGGTACCCCCGCGAGGCGGTCCCGAGGGAGTAGCTGCGGCGCACGTCCAATCGCCGTAGAAAGGGCCGCTCCCACTCTGGAATTTCAGCCCCCGCCGGGGCATCGGCCACGGGCTGAACGGGGCGATCGAGCACAGCTCGAGGTAAAAGCGCGAGGTCGCCGACCACCAGCCGTGCAACGCCTCGGCCACGCAGAGCGTCCCGAGCGCTCGAGGGCGAGCTGGGCGTGCACGTCGAGACGAGACACCAGAGGACCAGGGCCTGAAGAACCTCAGCGGGGCGCATTACCTACTTCTGGGCGCCCGCTCCACCGCACTTGGTCTCCTGAATCTTCTTCCACTCGGCGGCCCACCACTCGGCAAACTTGCCAGCGGTCAGACCATCCTCCGCGGCCTGAAGGGTCTCGGCATCCTTGAAATCATGTTTGATCCTCAAGATCTCGAGCTCCTCTTCGGGGACCTTGGTCCAGTCCTCCAGCTTGGCCTCGACCATGTAACAATACAGCTCCGCCTTGAACGCAGCGAAGTTGGCCTTGATCGTCTCCAGCTTCGGCTCGAGGTCGAGCCCCTGCCAAGGAATCAACAAGTTTCCCGGGCCCATCTTCTGCCAATAGTAGCTCTTTCCGCCCTTGCGCGGCGCCAGCGCTGAGTTCTTGTCCCGAAGCCAGATCGTCATCGGGTGATAGCCCGCCTTACTGAACTCGAGCTTGTACTCGTACTTGTAGACGTCTTTGACGGCGCCAGCGCGCTCGTGTTCCTTCGGGAATTTGGTCGCCTCGAAGACGGGCAGGTTGGTCAGCGGGATCCGCTCGACCGTTTGCCCTTCTTTCAACTCCTGGCTCTTGTTCGGGATCGCCTCCTGGCTCTTCTCAACCGACTCGGAGTCCAGCCCGGCCTGACCGAAGGTGATCTTGGTCACCTTCATCACAGCGTCCCCCGGAAAATAGGTGACCGTGATGTTGCCGTATCGGTTTCGGGACGCGAGGTCCTCTTCTTTCCACTTCTTCTCTTTGAGGCGCACTTCACGCAACTTGCAGTTACGAAGGGCTTCGGCGCTCTCGAAGAAGCACCCCATGTCCCGGCTGTACGTCTCGTTGGCCATGATCAGGCCGCCGGTCCCAACCAGCGCACCGAGCGCGACGAAGAGCACGATGAACGCGACGGAGCTGCGCTTGGTGAGCTGCGAAGGCGGGACGTAGTCAGCCGGCTCCTTAGCGTGATTCACATTGAAGAGCCCCTCGGCGTGCGGCTCGATCTCGGCGAGAGGCACGAAGCCTGCTCCCCCAACCTTGGTTCGCCACGATCGCTTCTTTACCCTATGCGCCGTCTTTCCAGGCTCCGCGGAGGAGCCGTCCTTCGCGTCAGAGGCGCTCACCGGCTTTGGAGCAGCCTCCTTCTTCTTCTTCTTCTTCTTCTTCTTCT
>JAAZYN010000466.1 GCA_014239625.1 Myxococcales bacterium
CGTCGTCGAGGGCCGTCAAGAGCGGGCCGCAGGCGAGCGAACACTGGGATTAGCCGCGCTTGCATCGTGGCGCTCGCCGGCCTCGTCGTCGCGTCCTGCTGTCCAAAGAAGGTGCTCTGGAAGGACAAACCGAAGCCGGCGCCAGCGCCGAAGGTCGTCGAGCCTGCAGATCTGCCGGCACCCAAGCCCATGCCCGACCGCGCTGGCTTGCCCGCCCCCACCGACGCCAGGCCCTGGGCGCCGCCGCCGATCGCCAGCTGGAAGATGGACAACGGCATCACCGTCTGGCACTTGCGCCAGAGTCAGGCGCCGCTCCTGTCGCTGACGCTGATGCTGCCCAACGGCTCCGGGGCGGATCCCCGGAAGAAGGATGGGGCGACAGCGCTGATGATCGACCTCCTCGATGAGGGCGCCGGCGATCGCTCCGCGCTCGAGCTGGGGAAAGCCTGGCAACGCCTGGCCACCGACTATCGGGCAGGGGTGGATGTCGACCTGCTATATTTCAACCTCGACATGCTCGCCGACCAGCTCGAGCCCTCTCTGATGTTGCTCAGCGACGTGCTCCGGAGACCTCGATTCGACGAGGCCGAATTCGCCAGGCGTAAATCACAGCGGGTTCAAGGAGCGCTGGCCGGGGAGGCGTCGCCATCCATGGGTCGGAGCAACGTCTTGCGGCGGGTGTTGGCCGGAGCCGGCTACGCGGGCGCGTCCCCCAACGGGACCAAGACCTCGTTGGGAAAGCTCCGCCTCAACGACCTCAAGCGCCAGTACAAATCCCTGATCCAGCCGAGCGGCGCTCACATTATCGCCGTGGGCGATGTCCAGAAGGCGTCGCTGGATGCGGCCATAAAGAAGACGCTGGGCGACTGGGAGGGGGCGCCCAAGCCCAAGGTGCTCAAGGTCGAGACCAAGCGGCTCGAGCGAGGCATCCACATCGTGGATTATCCGGGCGCAAGCCAGTCCGCCATCGCCGTGGCCCGCCGCTCGACACCCTGGGCCGCTGCGGACGCGTTCACCAAGCTGCTGATGAACCGAGTGATCGGCGGGATGTTCACCAGTCGGCTCAACATGAACCTGCGCGAGGACAAGGGATACAGCTACGGGGCTGGCTCGACCTTCGTTCGCCGCAAGTTGGCGGGTGTCTGGTTGGCCTACGCCGGGGTGAAGGCGGAGACGACCGGCGCCAGTCTCGAGGAGATTCGAAAGGAGATCGAGGGGTTGGCGACGGGGCGCAGGGCGATCACCACGAAAGAGTTCGCGATGGCCAAGGGGGGGCTGTTGGCTGGATACCCGGGCAACTTCGAGACGTTCAGCAATGTGACCAACCAGATCGTCCCGCTGGCCCAGCATGGGTTGGCGCTCGATTGGCTGACGACGTGGGCTGACAAGGTTCGTGCGGTCACCGTTGGGGACGCCAACACAGAGGCCAGTGGGCTCATGATGGGGCCCGACGGCAAGGTCGCCGCGTCGGTGTGGGACGAGTTCGTCATCGTCGTCGCTGGGCCTCGCGCCAAGATCGAGGGTGACCTCAAAAAGCTCGGGTTGCCGCTGCATCCATACGACGCTGAAGGGCGGCGTCTGAAAGCGTGGGCACCGGCGAAGTCAGCGACCTCGAAGTAGGCGGAGGCAAGATGCGCAAAGGAGCCTGGAGCGGCTTGTGGCTGGCGACGCTGATGGTCGCTGGTGGACCCTCGCTGGCCCGTGGTGGCGATACCCAAATCGGCAACCTGAAGTTCAACGGGGACTTTCGGTTCCGCCTCGATGTAGACGAGCGGAGCGGGACCGGCGTGACCGACGCCAATGACAATCGCGTCCGCCCGCGACTGAGGCTGCGTGCCGGCTTCGTCTATGAGACGCCGCTGGAGGGCCTGTCGTTTGGCGCCCGGTTGTCCTCGAATCTGGGACTCCCCGGCAATTCGCCGCATCAGAACCTGACGAGCGCCATCGCCGGCACGACGCCCCACCTGGTGGCGTTGGATCGCGCTTACCTCAAGTATGCGCCGCCGTTCGCCGAGGGGTTGTACGTCGCGGTCGGCAAGGCGGCTATGCCATGGCCCCAGCAAACCGAGATGTTCTGGGACTCCGACATCCAGCCCGAGGGCATGTTGGTCGGTTTTGACAACACCTACGGTGACCAGCGTATCACCGCTCACCTGGGGTACTATCTGCTGGGGGTTATCGGCTGGACCGACGAGGCGCTGCAGGCCGACGGGATGGCCGCTTGGCACGTTCGATGGACCGGCACCTTCGAACCCCTTAAGGTCAGCTTGGGCGTGTATGGCCTGCACGTGCTCGACACCGCCGGGAGCGGGCCGAACAGCGACGGCGTGATCGACCACGGGAGCGTGAACTTCATCGGCGGTTTCGCCCAGGTCAAGCTCACCGTCGACGACGTCTGGGCGTCTATCGGGTTCGACTTCAGCACCTCGGATGCGGTCGTCGGGCCGGGCCTGCCCGATTACACCCTGGGCCTCGTCGGCACCGTGCGGATCGGCTGGAAGTTCCTCGCGCTTCGCTATGGCTACTACGACGTTGGCGAGACCTCGGTGCCGTTTTACCAGGCCGCCGTGTTCGCGCAGGACAACTTCCCGAACTCCAACGGCGGAGGCATGACCGGATTCGTGGGGCACCGCTTTGATTTGGGGCTCAAGGTCGGCAGGCACTTCGCGGCTGACGTGCGGCTGTATCTTGCCGAAGGCAAGCCGAACAACCAGCATGGCAGCACCTTCGCCGAGGTGAGCGGCCGCGAGCTTCGGCGCATTCAGCTGAACCTGAACCTCAAGTATTGACCACCGCCGGCCCCTGACGGGCACAGCGCCTTCCGATTGGCTCCGTCACTTCGCCGGGGATAGCGCCGCTGCCCCGGTGGGTCTCCAGCGCACCTTTAGCAGGTCGCTGAAGAGTGGCCTGAACCATGACCGCGCCCGAAACGCGATCGCGGCTGACTCCAGACCGTGAGAGAGCAAGCCTGGGCACGGTTGTGCCCGGGCTTGGTGAGGGCCGGCACGTCGAGGAGCGACGCTGACACCGAGGGCGCTGCGGCTAACCAGCTGATCCGTACAGACGGTAAGCGGCCGCGCTGGGGCTGTCGAACCCTGCCTTCGCGCCTTGCCAACGACGAAAACGGCTCCCGATTTATCACACGAACTAACGTGACACGACACTAGAAACAGAGCTTCCAGTCTTTCACGATGTTCGTGAACACGCTGGCGAGCTCTTCCTCCGTCCCCGCTGGGATGAAGTCGGTATACGTCGTTCCACCGTTGGCCGCGAGCGCCTCGAGCTGCTCGCTCTCTGCGCCGCCAAAGTCGTATCCGATGACGTAAGTCTTGACGTTGTGAAGCTGATCAATATCCCGCGCCAGCTGGGCCAGGTACGACGGGTGAGCCTGATGTGCCGGCGCGCAGGTGTCGTTGCCGTCGGTCAGCACGACCAGGGCGCCGCCCTGCGTCCCGAAGACCTGTGGCGCCTTCGAGCGCAGCTTCTCCAAGGTGAACACCAGCGGGGTGCCCCCTTTCGGGGGTGACGCGAAGAACGCGTCGATTTTTGCCTCAAGGTTGTCGGTAGACAGCCCAACGTGCAGCTCATCGGTGCTCGAGCAGGGGTCGCCGTCGTGGGCGGGGAATCCGAGAAGCCCAAAGCGCGCGACCGGGTTCGTCGCGACGACCGACGCGGTGGCGTTGCGGACCGACGTCCAGTGTTTGGTCATGCTCCCGGAGCGGTCGATGACGAACAACACATGGCTCAGGCAGCTGGCCAAGGTGCAGCGTCCATCCAGGCACACATAGTTGGAGTCACAGTCAAAGTCATCGTTCCAGCGGTCTCCGAGGTCCGAGCACACCTGGATCATCGTGTTGTCGCCGCATCGCGTCTCTCCCGGCGTGCAGATAGGCTTGAAGCAGCGGTTGTTTACCTCGGGCGAGCACGTGTGATCGACGGCGCATATCTCGGTCGCCTGCCAGTAGGTGCCGTCGTATCCGCAGAGCCCCTCCTCCCTGTCCGAGATGCAGGTCCACTGACGCGGTTCGCATAGCTGATGGGTG
>JAAZYN010000467.1 GCA_014239625.1 Myxococcales bacterium
GAGCGCCCTGAAGCGCGGGGAGCCCGAGGGTCGCGGGCTGGCTGGGGTGCGGTTGCTGGAGTACGACTACGACCGCGACGCCCAACGGTTGCAGCCGGCCGGCTACAAGAGCCGAACAATCCCCCTGTTCGCCATCCCTGGTCCCGACGGGCGGGCTTCTCCCCAGCAATTGATGGGGGCGAACAAGGGCGCTGGTGCTGTGGACTCCATCGTGACACGCTTACTGACGATTATGGACATCTGACGAGGGTCTCCGAGGTCTATGCGGATCTGCCCGAACTGCGAAACACCCACGCTCGAGCCCATCTGCCCTTACGATGGGTACCAGACCGTTTACGCGGCTCTCTACATGGACCCGCAACAAGATCCCTTCGTCGGCACCGTATTCCACGGTCGCTATCGCATCGAGTCAAGGCAAGCGATGGGGGGTATGAGCACCGTCTACCGCGCCACCCAGATCGCGGTCGGGCGGCCGGTGGCGTTGAAGATCATGACCCGGGACCTGGCTCGGGACCTCAAGGCCGTCGCGCGGTTTCAACAGGAGGCGCGAGCGGTCGCCGGGTTGAGACACCCGAACACCATCCGGCTCTTCGATTATGGCCAGAGCGAAGACGGGCATCTGTTTCTGGTCATGGAGTTCCTAGACGGCGAGCCGCTCAGCGCGCTCATCGACCGGAGCGGCCCGTTCGATCCGGCGCGCGTGATCCGCATCGCCAAGCAGCTTCTCGACGCGCTCAGTGAGGCCCACGGCAACGGCATCGTTCACCGCGATCTGAAACCGGACAACATCTTCGTGACCAACGTAGGACTGCAGAAGGACTACGTGAAGATCTTGGACTTCGGGATCGCGAAGGTCACCAAACTCGAAGGCCGCAAGAACCTGACCGGCACCGGGCTGGTCATAGGCAGCCCGGGCTACATGGCTCCCGAGCAAGTCCAGGCGCAGCCGTCGACGCCGCAGACCGACATCTACGCGGTGGGAGCCATGAGCTACGAGATGCTCTGCGGGCACCCGATCTTCGAGGGCGAGTCGGCTATCGAGTTGGCCTTCAAGCACGTCCAGGAGGAGCCTCCACACCCCAACATCGACGGCGAAGAGCTTCACGGCCCCCTGGTCGACTTCATCCTGGACTGCCTGTCCAAGCCCATGGAATACCGCCCGCCGAGCGCCGCGGTGGCGCTGGAGCAGCTTCAAGCGCTGGAGGCTGTGCCGCTGCGAAACGAGCTCTTGCCCGACGCTCGAACGACCAGCCCGGGGGGAGCCCTGCATCGGGACTCCGCGCGCCGCACGGTTCCGCCACGGAGCGACTCGGTGCCGGACCGGCGCAGCCCCACCACCGAGACCTTCGCGACTCGCGCGACGGTCCGTTCGTCGCCCTCGGACCGGCGCTCGCCATCGTCAAGAGACGTAGAAGAGATGTCGCCGTCCGCCCTCGACGACGGCTCGGATTCTTATCGTCTCGCCACAAGCGGCGGGCGAGCGGGCTGGGCCATCGCGACCTTGCTCGTGGCAGCCGCGGTGGGCGGCGGGGTGTGGTGGTACACCCAACATGGCATCCAGCGGGGGCCGCTACCGCGCCCCTCCGTCGACACGAGCCCGTCGACCGCCGCCCCGGCGAGGGGACACGACCGAGCCGGCCGGGCGGACATCGTGGCGGCTGCAGGCCTTGCGGCCGGAGACGCCAGCGCCGCGACCGCGACGACGCCCCCCGCGGTGACGCGTCCAACGACAGCGGACGCCGGCGCGGGCTCGGCGAGCCGGGACGCTGCCCGGGGATCGGCTGCGACAGCGGACGCTGGGCCGGAGCCACGCGCCACGGTCGACGCCGGAGAACCCACCGCGAGAGCGGACGCTGGCGCCGCAAAGCGGGACGTGCCAGCGGAGAGCGCCCAGAGTGAGACCCAGTGGGTCCAGGTCGTCACCTCCCCAAAGAAGGCGAAGGTCTTCATCAACCGCGCGCTCCGCGGTGGCAAGTACGTCGAGGTTGGGCGGACACCGTACCGGGTGGAGTGGAAGAAGGGAGGCACGCCGCCACGAGTGATGCTCAAGAAGTATCACTATGAAGTGGAGAAGAAAAAGCTCCGTGACTGGCACCACACCAAGACGCTGAAGTTCCGAATGGAGTTCGACGACAGCTGGTAGGGCCGACGACGGCGCACCGCCGACGGGCCGAAGCGACAGCGGCGGAGCAGGGGGCCGGCTGGCCGCCGGAGAGGCGCGACGCAGCCCCCCTGCGGGCTCACGACGGGGACCGTCACATGGCTCCACGGCGGCGCTGCGACGGACGGGCCCACGGCGCTGGCGGGCGCAGATCAGCCGGTGAGGCTGAGCACCCAACCCAGGCCGATCCACGCCCCCAAGGCCGATCCCAGGGTCGACGCGAAGACGACGACGAGCACATGGGTGAAGCGATTGCGGAAAAACCCACGGAAGCTCTGGACGTCGACGTTGATGTTCTCAGCGTCTTCGACGGTGGGCTTGCGCAGCCACGCCTCCACCAGGCCCACGACCATCCCCGCCCCCAGGAGCGGATTGAGCGACGTGATCGGCGAGGCGATGAACGCGGTCAGGACGGACAACGGCTTGGCGAAGGCGAGCATGGTGAGGAGCGCCGCGAAGATGCTGTTCGGTAGGATCCAGGCCCAGAGCATCTGCTCGAAGGTCTGCCCCTCCCCCTTGGATATACCCAGCGCAAACGCCCCCAGTATGGCCGCGGGGATGATCCATTTCAGAAAGCGAGTCCACGACCTCTTGGTCGGCAGCTGCTCGAGGGCCGGTCGATCCACGTCACGGCCGAACCACCTCTTCATCCCGGCCACGTGACCCGCTCCCACGACCGCCACCACGGTGTCTCCCTGGGTAGCCTCGATGCCGCTCATCAAGTATTGGTCGCGCTCGTCGATCAGGGGCTCTTTGACCGCCGGCATCAGCCGAGCAAACTCCTCCATCATCTCGGACAGTTGGTCTTTGTCCTTGAGCCCCTCGATCACGTCCCGGTCGACCTTCTCCCCATCGTTGCCGCCACCACCTTCGAAGGTGGACGCCATCACGGCGCCGAGCAGCTTCATCTTGTCCCAGAAGCCCAGATTACCCCATGTGCGCTTGAGGGTGACGTGGATATCGCGGTCCACCAGCTCCAGCTCGGCCCCCACCTCCTCTGCCGTCTCCGCGCCCATCAGCAACTCAGCGCCGGGTTTGACGCCCAGCTCGTCGCCGAGCCTGCGCTGGTATGAGCTCACGGCGAGGTTAGCCAGCAAGAACAGGGTCTTGCCCTCCCGAATCACCTTGAAGATGTCGAGCTTCTTCCAGCGCGAGTCGTCGGTCAGCGCCTCGTAGCGCGCCGGGCACAGCTCGATGGCGACGGTGTCGGGCTTGACCTGCCCGATGACGCTCCGCACCTCTTCGACGCTGTCTTGAGACACATGCGCGGTGCCGACGATGTAGAAGGTGCGACGACCGTCACGCAACACGGTGACGTTGTCGGACAAGGTCAGCTCCGTGACCTGTTCATGGCTTTCTTCGGCGCCGGCCTCGGCGCTGCTCTGGCTGTCCTCGGGCATGCCGGCGCAGGTATCACAGCCCCTCGCCCCCGCCAAGGCACAGTTTGCTTTTTGCGCCTTACCCACCCCGGCAGGCTGCGGCCCGAGTTGCCCCTCGGGTGCGTCAGCCCCGACCTGGACACCCCGCCTCGAGGGCGCAGATGCTCGCGCCAGGCGACCACACGTTCGGCCCGCTACCGCCCGGCTGGAGCGCGGCAGGCCCCCACCCTGTCCATCTGGCCCTCCAAGCGCGGTCAGTGAGCGCAGATCGGGTCACGTTCATCGACGACTCGGTCCCCGACACACACGCCCGCGAGGCCGCGGGCGTCACCACCATCGCCGTCACGTGGGGGGCGGGGGCCGACCGCACATTGGCGGCTGCCTCCCCGGCACAGCTCCTGTGGGTGGCGGCGCAGCTCGGGCGGGTCCTGGGGGTCTGACGCCTGCTCGCAGGTGCCCCGCCGGAGGGGGAGGCCCATGCGAACCAGCCCCTCGAGCCATGG
>JAAZYN010000468.1 GCA_014239625.1 Myxococcales bacterium
CTGGGTCGAACAAGCCCCGAAGGATGGTATCAACCATTTTGACCGGCGGAGTCAGCCGGCCTGTCGGTGAATCGGACGACGGTCAGTGGCGTCGCTTCTCATGAGCTCCCGCTGCGACCTCGCCGTCGGCCAACCGGACCTTCTCGTCACCGACCAGCTGGTGGGTCTCCGGACCACGCCCCGCGATGACCACGACATCGTCCGGGCCCGCCGTCGCCACGGCGTGTTCGATGGCCGCCCGGCGGTCGAGGCGCACGTCCCAGGTCGCCCCAGGGCCGTCGACGCCGGCCCGGATCGCGTCGGCGATGGCCTCGGGGTCCTCATGACGTGGGTTGTCGCTCGTGAGCACAGCGAGGTCCGCCAAGCGATGCACGGTGGCCCCCATCTCCGGTCGCTTCCCCTGGTCGCGGTCGCCGCCGCATCCGAAGACGCAGACCAAGCGTCCGTCCCGCTGGACGAGCGCTCGTGCCGCCGTGAGCACCGCGCGCAGAGCGTCTGGCGTGTGCGCGAAGTCGACCGCCACCAGGGGCGCTCGCCCGACCACCTCGAACCTCCCCTCGACCCCGCGGAACTCCGCCAGGCCCAGGGCGATGACGTCTGGCGCGTAACCCAGCGTGTCCGCCGCCAGCGCGGCCGCCAGAGCGTTTCCCGCATGCATCGCGCCGGTGACGCCCAGCTCCAGTGTGCCGCCCAGCGCGTCGGCGAGCGGTGAGCGCGCCAGGGTCAGCGTCGTGCCGCCATCGCGGCTGTCGATCGCCACCGCCGCCAGGTCGGCCTCGGCGCCGCGGGTCGAGAACCAGCGCACGGCCACGCCCTCGGGCAGCACCTCGACGAGCAGCTCGCTGGCCGGGTCATCAGCATTCAACACGGCCGTTCCGCTCGGCGACAAGGCCATGAACAGTTGGGCCTTGGCCGCGAGGTAGGACTCGGCGTTGCCGTGGACGTCGAAGTGGTCCCGCGACAGGTTCGTGAAGACGGCCACGTCCGGGGGCCACAGGTGCGCGAACCCGTCGCTCAAGGCTTTGGAGACCACCTCCAGGGCCAGGGTCTTCCCCCCGCGCTCGCGAGCGCGCTCCACGGTCCGCGCGAACTCCTCACGCCCGTGCCGATGGGTGATGGGCTCGCCGTCGACCCAGGATCCGAGCGTCGTCACCACCGACACGACCTCGCCGGAGGCGCCGATGACGGCGGCGATCATCGACACCGTCGTGGTCTTGCCGTTGGTGCCCGTGACCGCAGCGGTGCGCAGCTCGGCGTGCGCCATCGCGAGGCGCGGCCAGGTCGTCTGCTTGTTCATCGCGACGGCTCTGAGCCTCGAGCGCTAGCGCTCGGGGCTGGCCGGGCCGCCGCCCTCGCGGACCGGGCCGCCGCCCTCGTAAACCGGGCCGCCTTCCTCGCGAACCGGGCCGCCGCCCTCGTAAACCGGGCCGCCTTCCTCGCGGACCGGGCCGCCGCCCTCGTAAACCGGGCCGCCTTCCTCGCGAACCGAGCCCGGGCCTGCGAACCCCAAACCTCCGCTAGCGGGACTTCGACCCCCGCCTTCGGTGACCGGGCCATCCTCGCGGGTGGCGCCCGAGTTCGACGCGCATCCGGCCGTAAACAATCCAGCCGCCGCGAGGAGGAACTCTTTACGATTGATCTTCATGCGGCCCAGTCTGCCTCGTCTCGCGTCGATTGCAACCAGGCACTGACGTGAGGCGTCCTGTTCCTGGCCGTAACGCGCGGCCGCGGTGTTCGAGACGGTTCAGATCCGTTCGGGCTCAAGACGCACCATCACACCGTCACACAGAGGACGAGCTATGAAGTGCCAGCGCACACCGGGGCTACTGCTCCGCGGTAATTCGTGCGGCGCAGACCCGCCACCGTCTTCACCCAGCCGACGATCTCCCGGGTTCGCCGTGGAACCCTGGCTCGCCTGATAGCGATCGCAGCGTCGAAGACCGATGAGCAGGCCGGGAGGTCTGCCTGTGGGGGTGAATCCTGGCGTGTGATCAGCACGACACGCTCTTCGGGGCGATGACCTCCGCGGCGTCGATGGGCACGTCGTAAAACACCGCTCCGGTGACCGGGGCGTGGAGGCTGACATGAACGACCTGAGGTGAGTCACAAAACCGCCGCACGCCTCTCTGTCTCGCCGAGCCCAGCCCAAACGTCAGGAGGAACCATGCGCTCGACCATCACCTGTCACTCACTGGCCCTCGTCACCCTCGCGGGGGTCGCACTCGCGGCGGCCCCGGCCTGCGACAAGGTCAAAGAGGCGGTCAACAAGGGCAAGTCCGCCAGCAACAAACTCAAGAAGGTCACCGGCGGCAGCAAGGGCAAGCGCAAGAGCAGCCCCGAGTCCCGGGCTCTGGCCGCCGCGGCCGACAAGATGAACGCGTATGCCCACTGTCTGAACCGATTTGGCAAGACCGTCCGGCGGTCGGAGCGGCGCTACCTGCAATGGGTCGACCCCAAGATCGGCCCGACCGGTAAGGAGCGTCACGTCTTTGGTCTGTTCCAGATCCAGGGCACCATCGCCACCTGCGCCGACAAGGTCGCCAAGGTGAAGGGCGCCAGCCCGTCGATGCCCGCTCTGGAGGAGTCTGCCGAGGCCTTCGTCAAGGCGCTCCGGCCGACCAAGGCGACGGTCGACGAGGCGTCCGCCTACTACAAGAGCAAGGCGTACACCGATGACGGCTTCGCCAGAGGCAAAGCCCTGCATCCCAAGCTCATGGCCTTGTTCGACAACTTCGCGGCGGCCAACCGAGCCTTTGGCAAAGCCTTCGACGTCCAGGATGACGCCCTCACCGAGCGACGCATCGAGCACGAGCGCAAGGCCCGCGGCAAGACCATCCGGTACCACCACATGGTGCTGATGCAGCGCGCCAAACACCTCATCCGGGTGGCCGGCAGCGCGAGCCCCATGGACCTCAAAGACCTGCAGGTGGACGCCGTGCGGTCGGCGATCGGGACCTTTCAGAACGTGCTCGCCAAGGCACGCCGCGAGGCCAACGCGGCCGCAAAGGCGTTTCGGCCAGGGATGGGCTACCGCGGCGTCCACAAAGCCGGCCAGGAGTTGTTGAAGGCGGCCAAAGCGATGCTCCGGCGGAGAACCGACGGCAAGGTCTTCACCGGCAAGGAGCTCCAGCTGAAGTCCGGGAACGCCAAGTCGCTGGTCGGCCACCCGGCGCACGTCATGGCGAAGTACAACGATCTCATCGGAGCCTCCAATCGGTTGAGCTTCCGTTGATGCGTCAGCAGGCGTCAGCGGCCAAAAAAACGGAGCGCGCGTTCAACCACGTCGATTCGCAGCGGTCGGGCGGAGAGACGATCCCAGGGTGTGCAACCCCCGGCCGGGGCTGGAGGGTGTGGGTGCACGGTGTCCCGCTCAGCGCGGTCGGACTCCTCCGCGGCGGTCGGCGAACAGGGTCTCGAGGCGCTCCGCGATCATGCCCGCGACAGACCGGAACGCTTGCATTCGAGGCGGCCCCACGGGCCCGGCCGGGTCGGGCAGTGGCCAGTGAAGGCGCTCCGCCTCCGCGTTGACCACTGGACACCTCTCCTCGGCGCACAGCGTCACGATGGTGTCGATGCGGTCCAACGGGATCGCGTCGAAGTGCTTGGAGGTATGGCCTGAGATGTCGATGCCGCGCGCGGCCATCACGCTGACCGCTTCGTCGCGGACGCTGGTAGGCTCGCTCCCGGCGCTGAAGACCTCTACGCCCGGCGGGGCCATGGCCCGCGCCAATCCCTCGGCCATTTGGCTTCTGGCGGAGTTGGCGACGCAGATGAAGGCGATCGTCTGGCGGGTAGGCTTGGACATACCCCTGTGTAGCAAAGGTGCCGGTAGTTGTCGCTCAGCGTGGCGCTGAGGCCTCCACGTGGAGCCCCACCCTCTGCGTGTGCGTGTGCCGTCGTCGCGCCTGCGGATGTCGCCGTGCCACACCCGGCAGCGCTACGCCTCCTTGGTGTCGCGAAGTTCCATGTCTAATCCGGGTTAGGGCCAATGCCGATCACTTAGCCTTGTGGGCGTCACAGGACGGGCGCCTGAACGCGGA
>JAAZYN010000469.1:0-2278 GCA_014239625.1 Myxococcales bacterium
GGGACCTTCAAGTCCCCCCAGCTGTTTCAGCGCGAGGACGCCGACGGTGAGGCCATCAACCTGGGTCGGCAGCACTGGCCCCACGACCTCGAGCGCAACCCGGTGGAGGCCCGCGCCGAGGACATCACCTTTCATCTCATGGTCCCGCGCAAAGAGGTCAGCGCCCGCGGCGCCGGAGAGCCAGCGCCCGTCGCCATCGTCGGCCACGGATACGGGTCGAACCGCTTCGACATCGCCATCCTGGGCCCCCACCTGATGCGACACGGGATCGCGTGCATCGCTATCGACAGCATGTCACACGGGATCGATCTCAGCGACGAGGAGGCGAAGGAGGCCACCGACCTGCTGGGCTTGCTGGGTCTGAGCAACTTCTTCGACGCCATCGTCAACCAGGACCGGGCGTTCGATCAGAACGGAGACGGGGCCGACGACTCCGGTGGCGACTTCTGGACCGCCTATCTGTTTCATACGCGGGACGCGGTGCGGCAGACGGCCCTCGATTACATGCAGCTGGTGCGCCTGATCCGGAGCTTTGACGGCAAGCGGACGTGGCACGCGCCGGAATTTGCGGGGGTCGAGGGCATGCCAACGATCGCCGGCGACTTCGATGGCGACGGGGTCATCGACATCGGCGGTGACGCGCCCATAAGTATGCTGGGGGCGTCCCTGGGGGGGATCATGTCGGCGGTGGTGGGCGGGGTCGAGCCCGAGGTGACCACCAACGTCCCCATCGCGGCGGGCGGCGGCCTGGGTGACGCCAGCGCCCGGAGCATCCAGGGCGGGGTCCGGGAGGCCATCATCCTGCGGGTGTTCAACCCGCTGTATCTCGGCGCGGGATCCAGCGACGCGTTCGTCTTTCGCACGCTCGTGACCGACGTCAACGACGACGAGCAGGTCGAGCTGGGTCGGGTGCAAGGTGTGCAACCCGGGGACTTCATCACGGTGCACAACCTGCGCAACGACGTGAGAGGCTGCGGTTGGGTGCGCGAGCGCTCCGATGGGACGCTGGTGTGGCGCGCCGGCGTCGAGTCCAACCGCGGCGATCCCACGGTGCTGACCGTCTGGGCCGGCGACGCCATGCGCTTGGGCTCGAGGGATTGTGCGACCAAGCCCGACGCGGAGGTCCGGGCCTCGCTCGACCGTTTTGGCGGCGACGTCGCCTTCCAGACGACCCGCTACAGCGAGGGCGATCCGCTGGTGGCGCTGGCCGAGGGGCTGGGGTTGCAGCGGGGGACCCCGAACCTGCGCCGCAACATGGGGCTCGGCCAGCTCATCTTGGACAAGACCGACCCGGCCGTGATGACCCGCTACGCGGTCAATCGGTCCATCACCTATCCAGGGACCGGGCAGACCACCGGCTCCCACACGCTTCACGTCACCACCGTGGGAGACATGAACGTCCCCGCCAGCACCGGCGTGACGATGGGCCGCGCGGCAGGGCTCATCGACTACGACGGTGAGCGCTTGGACGGGCACGGGACCTTCGCCAACCAGGTGCTCCTGGAGGCCTACACGGCGGAGGCCACCGAGCTCTACAAGCGCTTCACCAACGCCGCCGGGGCAGGGGTCCACATGGACGTGGAGAACTTCAGCCGGGGGACCGACCCCTGGGGCGGCGACGTGCCACGCCTGGATCCGCCGCTGCACCCGAACCTTGGACAGGGCCCCAAGGACCGCCTGGGGGGATACTCGGCGGCCATCTTCCCTTATGCCATCCCCACCGGGCAGCACGGGTTCCCATTCCCTGGTGGGCTCATCGACCTGCACCGGCAGTGGTGCGCCGACGCGTGCGGTGACGGTGACTGCGGGTGCGACAGCGCCACCACCTTCGACGTCGGCCGCTACCTGTTCAACATGTTCGGGCGCTACCTGGCGACCGATGGCCTGGAGCTGCCCGCGGCTGAGTGTCTGGCCGTCGACGACTGCGGGCTCGTCCCAGCCAAGCCCCCCGCCCGAGCCGCCGGTCGCTGACCGCGGTGGGGCGCCGACAGCCGTGGGGGCTGGATCCCGTTGTGACCTGTGCCTCGCGTGGAGCCAGGCGGTCACGATCGACTGTTGTTGACCGTGGGGCGAAGGTCTCACTAGGGTGGAGCTCATCGTTCGACAGACGTGGGAAGCCAGACCTGCGCGAGCGGAACACACGCAGGAGCGTTCAGATGCCGAACACAAGAACCATCGTCACGCCCGGGTTGCTCCTGCTCCTCCTGCTGGGGGGCTGCCCCGAGATCAAGGTGCCCGGCGGCGGCGACCAGTGTAAGCCTCGATGCATCGGCGAGCA
>JAAZYN010000469.1:2288-4028 GCA_014239625.1 Myxococcales bacterium
CCATCGGCTGCTCCCCGTCCGGCGAGGAGATCCTGGGTGCCGCGTGCATCCCCGGGACCGTCTGCAGCCAGGGCGTCTGCCTGCCGGTGTCCGCCGACGTGACCCCGACCGACACGACGGGACCGCCCGACGTGAGCCCCGACACCGTGACACCCCCGGACGCGTCTGCCGACGCGCTCGCCGACACCGCTGTTGACGCGGCCCCAGACACCGCTGTTGACGCCGGGTCCGATACCGCTCCCCCCGACGACGCGCCGCTCGGTGACCTCCTGGCCGACGCTGACGCGGTGGGCCCGGGTGATGCCCTCGCCGAGGTCGATGCCCCGGGGGGGGACGCCGGGACCGACACCGCGCCGGACGTCATCGCCCCGGTGGGACCGCCTCCTTGCGCCGACGACCCGGCGGCCTGCTTTGATGTGGCCCTGTGCGACACCTCCGATGAGCCGGCGATCCCATTCGGGCTCGGGGTCGGGCTGGTGTGCGCGCAGCAGCCGTCCTGTTGCCTGAGCTCGTGGGACCAGGGCTGCGTGGATCTGCTCAAGCAGAACACGTATTACTTCTCCTGCGAGTGCGCCGAGGGCCTGGCGTGCAGCGGCGACGCCGACTGTGACGGGTGCCCGAGTCAGACGAACCTGACCTGCGCCGGGCCGTGGACCTGCCAACAGGGGCTCTGTGCGCCGACCGCGCCGCCCGCGGAGCAGGCGTGTTATGGCAACAGCCCCTGTGAGGCCTCCGACCTTGGGGGGAGCGACGACGCGGAGGTCACCGCGTGTGTGGTCATGCTGAACCTTTCGTGCAGTTATCGCTGGGGGCACGATTGCGTGTGGCTCGCGGTCACCGAGTGTGGAGCGACGTGTGCCGGCTGTGCCGGTGAGGGGCAGGCCTGCGACGGCGACCTGGACTGCTTGACCTGCGACATCGACGCCAACCGATGCAACGGGTCGTATGCATGCTCGGGGGGAACATGCCAGCCGGTGGAGCCCGTCACCTGTGACAACGAGGGTCTCGAGTGCGGCGGTCGCGGCTGTGACCCGTGGAGCGGCGAGTGTAGCCCGGGCTTCGGGCCGAGCCTGGGCTACTGTGATGACGGTGACCCGACGACGTTGGACAGCTGCGTCCATGAGACGAACATGTGTCAGTACAAGACGTTGGAGGAGGTGGTCGTCGGAGGCACCACCTCGCCCTGCATGACCGGAGGGGAGGGCGCTGGCGGGTCCTCCGACGACGCCATCGACCTCTGCGTCTGCAGTCAAGATCCATACTGTTGCACCGGATACTGGCATGAGTATTGCGTCTACCTCGCCACGGACGCTTGCGGTGCGAGCTGCGAATGCGCAGGGCTCCCGGCGGCGGAGCTGGCCTGCACCAGCGACGCCGACTGCGTAGGGTGCAACGTGATGAACGGCCAGGACTCCTGTGCGCTGGGAGCCTGGACATGCGGCGACGCGGGTATCTGTGAACAGGGGGCTCCCGAGGACTGCAGCGCGCTGAGCGTCGGGTGTGCTCAGGCGTACTGTGGCGGCGGCGCCTGCCAGGTCGACCTCTGGCATCATATGTGCGAGGACGGCGACGCGTGCACAGTCGACGTGTGCCAGGCGGATGGGACGTGCAGCAGCGAGGCGGTGGACTCCTGCCTGAGTCAGGACCCCTGCGTGGCGCGGCCAACGGGAGGGGCCGCCGATGATCCGGTCATCGAGGCGTGTGTGTGCGACTGGGACCCGTGGTGCTGCTCTGGCTCCT
>JAAZYN010000046.1 GCA_014239625.1 Myxococcales bacterium
AGCGGCGTACAGTTCCAGAGGCGGACACGTACACACCAGGTTGCGATCGCCCAGGGCGTCGTCGATCCGCCCCACCCGTGGCCAGAACTTGTGCTCGCGGAGATAGGACACCGGGTAGCCCGCGGCCTCGCGGGTATAGGCCCGGTCCCAGTCGTCGTCGGTGACCACCTCGGCGGTGTGCGGCGCGTGGCGCAGCGGGCTCTGTTCCACCGCGATGTGGCCGGCCTCGATGGACCGAATCTCCGCGCGGATGATCAACAAGGCCTCTACAAACCGGTCCAGCTCCGCGAGGGTCTCGCTCTCGGTGGGCTCGATCATCAGGGTTCCTGCGACCGGCCAGGACATGGTTGGCGCGTGAAAACCGAAATCCATCAAGCGCTTCGCGACGTCGTGGACCGTAACGCCGGTGGTCTTCTTGAGGGATCTCAGGTCGACGATGAACTCGTGGGCCACGGTCCCGTGCCGGCCCGTATAGAGGATGTCGTAGTGTCCGCGCAGACGCGCGGCGAGATAGTTGGCGTTCAGGATGGCGATGGTGGTGGCCTTGCGCAGGCCGCTCTCACCCATCATGCGGATGTACATCCACGAGATCGGCAGGATGCCAGCCGAGCCCCAGGGCGCGGCGGCCACCGCGCCAGCGTCTCCCAGGCCCTCCACCAGCGGATGACCCGGCATGAACGGCGCCAGGTGGCTCGCCGCGGCGATGGGCCCGACCCCTGGCCCACCGCCGCCGTGCGGGATACAGAACGTCTTGTGCAGGTTCAGGTGCAACACATCGACGCCGAAGTCACCCGGGCGGCACACACCCACCTGAGCGTTCATGTTGGCGCCGTCCATATAGACCTGCCCGCCAAACTCGTGGACGACGGCACAGATCTCCCGAATCGTCTCCTCGAACACCCCGTGAGTCGATGGGTACGTGACCATCAGCGCGCCCAGCGCGTCGGCGTGTTTGGCGCTCTTGGCCCGTAGATCCTCGAGGCTGATGTTGCCGCGGTCATCGCAATCCACGACGACCACCTTCATACCGGCCATCACCGCGCTGGCCGGGTTGGTGCCGTGGGCAGAGCCAGGGATCAGGCAGATGTTTCGGCCGCTGTCACCTCGGGAGTGGTGATATTCGCGGATGGCCAACAGGCCGGAGTACTCCCCCTGTGAGCCGGCGTTTGGCTGCAGCGAGATCGCGGGCAGGCCAGTGATGGCGCTCAGGAGCGACTCCAGCTCCGCGAACAGGGTCTGGTAGCCGACGGCGCGCTCGGGCGGACTGAACGGGTGCAGATCGGCGAAGCCTGGCAGCGTGATGGGGAGCATCTCCGCGGTGGCGTTGAGCTTCATGGTGCAGCTGCCGAGCGGGATCATCGAGCTGGTCAGCGACAGATCGCGGCTCTCCAAGCGACGCAGATAGCGCAGCATCTCGTGCTCGCTGTGGTAGCGGTTGAACGTCGGATGCTGCAGATACGGCGACCGCCGCTCGAAGCGCTCGCTCCAGCTCCTCGACTCGGCGAGCCCCGCGGCGAGGGGGTCGAGGTCCGGGGCCTCATCGTCGCCTGCGAACAGCTCGATGAGGGCCAGAAAGTCAGCCTCGCTGACCGCCTCGTCGAGGCTCACACCGACCGCGCCCTCCCCCAGCCGCCGCAACTCGATCCGAGCGTTGTCCGCGCGGGCGAGCAAAGCGGCGATACGAGACGGGTCAGCGGTGATCTTGAGGGTGTCGAAGTAGTCCCCGTGGCTGACCCCATAGCCCAACGCCCTGACCGCCGCGTCGAGCAGGCGCGTCATGGCGTGAATCCGCGCGGCGATCGCCTTCAGCCCGTCGGGCCCATGGTAGACGGCGTACATCGAGGCCATCACCGCCAACAGCACCTGCGATGTGCAGATGTTGCTGGTCGCCCGCGCCCGACGGATATGCTGTTCACGCGTCTGGAGCGCCATCCGCAGCGCCGGCCGCCCGTTGGAGTCAGCGCTGACGCCGATCAGGCGGCCCGGGAGCATCCGCTTGTGGCCCATGCGCGTGGCGAAGTAGGCGGCGTGAGGGCCGCCAAAGCCCAGCGGCACGCCGAACCGCTGGGTGGTCCCGATAGCGACGTCAGCGCCGAACTCACCGGGCGGACGTAGCATCGTGAGGGCCATGAGATCCGCGGCCACGGCGACCATCGCTTTGTGATCGTGGGCCGCCGCGCACACGCCCGTGAAGTCTTCGATGACGCCTTCGGTGGTGGGGTATTGCACCAACGCGCCGAAGACCGTCTCGTCGAAGACGAAGTCCTCGAAGGGTACGACCCGGACCTCGATGTTCATGGGCTCGGCGCGCGTCCGGACCACCGCGATGGTCTGAGGGTGACAGTGATCAGCCACGTAGAAGACCTGGCGTTTACCCCTCAACGCCTGGTGACACAGATGCATCGCCTCCGCAGCCGCGGTGGCCTCATCGAGCAAGGAGGCGTTCGCCAGCTCGAGCCCCGTGAGGTCCGACACCATGGTCTGAAAGTTCAGCAGCGCTTCGAGCCGCCCCTGCGAGATCTCCGCCTGATACGGCGTGTATTGAGTGTACCAGCCCGGGTTCTCGAGCACGTTGCGCCGAATGACTCCGGGCACGACGCACGGCGAATAGCCCATCCCCAGGTAGGTGCGATACACCGGATTGCTCGCGGCGAGACCCGTGGCCTCCGTCAGCATCCGAGCTTCGGACTCCGCGACCGGCAGCCCCAGCGGGGCATCCGGAGGGCGGTAGATGTCCGCGGGGACCGTCGCCTCGACCAGCGCCTCGACGGAGTCGTATCCGACCGCGTCCAGCATGGTGGCGATGGCGTCGTCGTCAGGACCGATATGACGATTCGCGAAGACGTCGGTGCGACTGAGAAGCTGAGCAAAAGACCGTTCGACCATGGGGCAACTCGACCGCCGTGGATGGGGAGCCAGAGAGGTCAGGTTTTTACCGCGCCTTGTGCGGCGGCCTCAAGCAACGATTTAACACCGTTGATAAGGTCGACTCGAGCTATCGGGTCATCACCTTCCAGACTGCTCATGACCGCGAGGATCGCGTTGGCCGAGTCGACGTTGAAGACCACCTCCGCCGCGAGCGCCTCGACCCGTGGCCCGTCGGTGAAGTTGAGCGGGCACACGTCGCGCCGTCCCTGGACCTGGATCGGCAACCCGTGACTGCGGCAGATCAACGGTCGCGCGTCGTAGGTCCGGCAGCGCCCGTGGTCGTCGAGGAGCGGGCACCTCGGATCATCTCGGCCCATCGCCAGCCGCTCGCGCAGCGCGTCCTGCTCGGCGGCGTCGAGCCCCAGCACAGCCGCCGCTATGCGTCGAAACTCGAGGGGGACGACCGTCAGATGCTGATGGCAACATGCGCTGCAGCCGGACCTGCACGCGAGCGCGCCGGGGTGCTGTTGGAGGACGCGGCCGTGAAACGCGTCGACCTTGGCCGCCAGCTCAGTGTAGCGGTCGCTCAGCTCTGGGCCTCGTAGAAGGTCAACCACTCGTCATGATCGCTGGCGCTTCCCTTCACGACGTCGAAATAACGCTGCTGAAGCGCCTTGGTGACGGGTCCAGGGGAGCCCGCGCCGATCGTGCGCCGATCCAGCTCTCGCACTGGGGTGACCTCGGCCGCGGTGCCACACATGAACACTTCGTCGGCGAGGTACAGCACGTCGCGCGTCATCGACGCCTCACGCACCGAATATCCCAGCTCGGCGGCCAACGTCAGCAGGGTGTCGCGGGTGATGCCTCCCAGGATGGCGCCCCCCAGCTCGGGGGTCCAGATCTCGCCGTCGGTCACCGCGAAGATGTTCTCGCCGCTGCACTCGCTGACGAACCCGCTGGTGTCCAGCAGCAGCGCCTCGTCGTATCCGTCCAGGAGGGCTTCACGCTTGGCGAGGATCGAGTTGACGTAGTGGCCGCACACCTTGCCCTTGTGGAGCTGGCTGTTGACGTGCGGTCGCACGAAGGTCGAGGTCTTGATCCGGACCCCTTTGGTGAGCCCTTCTTCGCCGAGGTACGCGCCCCAAGGCCACGCCCCAATGGCGACGTCCGTGGGGTTCTCCATCGCGGCTACGCCCAACGCGCCGTACCCGACGTAGGCGATGGGGCGAATATAACACTCGCGGAGTCGGTTGGCCTTGAGCGTAAGAAGGCACGCTTCGAACACCTCATCGACCGAATAGCGCAGCGGGATCGTCATCATCCGAGCGCCCTTGATGAAACGCTCGACGTGCTCGCGGAGACGAAAAACGGCGCTGCGGCCGTCCGAGCGCGTGTAGGCGCGGATGCCCTCGAAGACACCGAGGCCGTAGTGGAGCGCGTGGGTCATCACGTGGGTGGTGCAATCTTCCCACGGAACCAGCTCGCCGTTGAACCAGATGACGTCGGCCTTCTTGATCATCTCGCTTCCTCTGTAGCTTGCTGTTGGGAGAGCTCTCGCTGAGAACCGCTCGCCACCAGCGTTCAGCGCGGACACCCTCGAACCGTGGTTGATGGGCACCGAGACGTCCGCTGCATTGCACAGGTCGACCGCACATTGCAAGGGACAGTGTCCTTCGCTTCATGCCCTACAGACCCTACCGGTTGACGGCACATTACCAGAGGCAGCGCCCTTAGCTACACCCCTGAAAGACGCGATCGACCGCCTTGGCGGGTGTCCGGCGACGCACCCCTGGCCGAGGCACGAGCGTGGAGCGAGCCCAAGGGGGAGCGGCGCTGGCCTGTGTGGGGCCGGGCCGAGGCGCACGGCGTCACGGCCGCCGCCACGACCGCCGATCGTACGGGTCCGCCGTCCACCGGCGAAGAGGGTGAACGGCTCCGGTCAGCTGGCCGCCTGAGCGTTACCCGAGGAGGCCGGCGCCTTGGGAGCCGACAGCCCCTCCCCATCGCCGATGCGCCGCCGCTTGCGACGCCGCTGGCTCCGCCGCCGGTGAGCCTGCTCCTTTTGGGGCTCTCCAGCGGCGACGGCCGTGGCCGCTGGCCTCGTCTCCGGCTGCACCGGGGGGGGCGGCGCGCCAGCGCTCGATGAGCGCTTCTTTCGGCGTCGTTTCTTTGTCGGCGTGGCCTCGGCCTCGGCCTCGGCCTCGCGGCCGGATCGACCACTGAGCGCGTCGTCCAACCCGACATAAGGCTTGCGCCCCCGACGGAAGCGACCCGCGCGATCGGGGATGAACATCTCCTCCTCGGCAAAATGCGTGGGGATCTTCCGCTCGGTGTACTTCTCGATGGCTTGTAGACAGTAGACGTAGTCGTCGCACGCCAGGGTGATGGCTTTACCGGTGTTGCCAGCCCGCGCGGTGCGCCCTATTCGGTGGACGTAGTCCTCTGGATCTTGCGGCACGTCGTAGTTGAACACGTGCGATACATCGTCGACGTGGATACCACGGCTCGCGACGTCGGTGGCCACCAGGATCGGGATCTTCCCCTCCTTGAGGGCCTCGATGATCCGCGTGCGTTTCGTCTGCGGGAGGTCGCCCGACAGGTACACCGCCGTGTACCCATTGTGGTTGAGCCTCCAGGTGATCTCCTCGCCCACCACCTTGCGGTTGACGAACACCATTACCCGGTTTGGCTTCTCGTGCTCCAACAACCCCAACAGCAGCTCGAACTTCTCGCGAACCGCCACGTGGAAGACCGACTGCTCGATCTCATCGACCACGATGCTGTCCGGCGCTATCTCGACGCGCGCTGCCTTGTTCATGTGCTGCCGCGCGAGCCGCTGAACCTCGTACGACAGAGTGGCCGAGAAGAGCTGCGTTTGCCTCGCGGTGCGTGACGGGCAGCGCCTGAGCAAGAACGTCAGATCGGCGATGAATCCCATATCGAAGAGGCGGTCTGCCTCATCGATCACCACCGCCCGGATCTGGGATAGGTCCATCACCTTGCGCTTGTAGTAGTCGATCAGCCGCCCTGGCGTACCGACGATGATGTCGGCGCCCGCTCGGATGACCTTCGCCTGGGTCTCCCACTTGGTCCCGCCGTACGCCAGCGCGAAGGTGAGGTCCGTGTATTTCCCAAGCGCCTCGCCATCGCTCGCGATCTGCATCGCCAGCTCGCGCGTCGGCGCAATGATCAGCGCCCGTGGCTTCCTCTCGTCATAGTCGGACTCATCCGCCAACAGACGCCGCATGGCGGCCAACAGGAAGCACGCGGTCTTGCCGGTGCCAGTCTGGGCCTGACCACACAGATCGCGGCCCTCTAGCAGGATGGGAAGCCCCTGCTCCTGGATCGGGGTTGGATTCACGAACCCCAAGTCCTCCACGGCCCTCAGAAGGGGCTCTGGGAGGTTCAATTCCTCGAATTTCAAAGCTATCTCACTTGTCGGACCGGCGGCACCTGTTGCCTTGTTGTCGGAGCCTCACCACTACTCGAATGGGGCTACGCGCGCTTTCTTGCAGGGTTTGCGCGCTCCGGCCGACGCCACCGAATTTGATTCCCCGCGTTTATTTGTTGGGCACAGTGTTGCTACGGCGACCCTCAAGTCAAGTTCTGATCTCAACGAGTTCGCGTTGTTACGGGATCAAGTGGGGGCACACCGCCGCCGCTCGCGCCCGCAGACCGTCGTATGCCGGGCTCGATCGAGCGCAGAGCTCCACCTCTCAGGTCGGCCGCTCCGGGAGAGGATGGAGGCGCCGAGCCACATCGCGGCTCGCGGCCTCGAGGACAGCGATCGCGCTGCGCTGCTATCGCTTTGACGCCAGCGGTGCGTACCATCGGGTTTCATGCTGACCTCCCTGTTGCCCATCCTCGCCGCCGCATGGATTGGAGTCCCGCCGCCTCCTTCCATGACGCCGTCTGCGCGGACCGCGCACTTTCAGTTCCACGGCACCGAGATCACCCAGGGAGCCATCAACAAGATCGCGCCCCTGGCGGAGGACCGTTACGAACGGCTGTGCCGCTTGATCGACGCCTGTGACGCGCTCGAACGACGCATTGACGTGTACGTGGCCCAGGACGCGGAGTCCTTCGCCAGCGCCTTCCCTGACGAATCGCCGATGGCCGAGTGGGCGGTGGGCGTGGCGTTCCCGCGCTCCTATCGCATCGTGTTGCGAGCGTTCGGCTCGGCGCTGTTCAGCTTCAACGAGACCTTCGATCACGAGGTCAGCCACATCTTGATCTACGCAGCCGCCGGCGGACGTCCGCTGCCCCGCTGGTTTGTCGAAGGGCTCGCCATCTGGCACGCCGACGAGAACGTGTTGGCGCGCCTCGAGTCGGCTCAGCGGGCGGCGATGACGGACAACCTCTTGTCGCTACAAGAGATGGACCGCAGGTTCCCCAACCGAGGCGTCAAAGTGAGCTTGGCGTATGCGCAGAGCGCCCTTTTCGTGCGCTACCTGGCCCGCAACTTCGGCCAGAACGCGATGGCGCGATTGGTCGCCCAGCTTCGAGCGGACCGACCCTTCTCCGCGGCGTTCGAGCATGTCTTTCAAGGAAGCCCCGATGAGCTCGCGGAGCGCTGGAAAGACTCCTTCAGCCGCTCCGTGTCGGTGTGGACGGTGCTGCGCGACGGGACCATCCTGTGGGTCGCGATGGCGTTTCTTTTCATCTGGGCCTATCTGGTGAAACGCCGCGAAAGGAAGCTGGCGCTCGGACAGATGGACGATGACGAGGAGGCGGAGCTCGCCTGGACGGCGCTGGAGAACGCCCGGTCCGAGGGCGACGACCCTACCCTTCACTGACGCGGGTCCGGCGCGGCCGAGACCCTCACCCCACGAGGTCCTTGTCATGACCGCTGGCGGGCGACCCGCGACACCCTCGAGGTGTCACCGAGCCGACGACTCGGTCGCGCTCCAGCACGCGGACTCCGGCGCGTCCGGCTACAGCTGCCGCCAACGGAACCTCGAGCGGCCCGATGAGATCTCGAAATAGAAGCCGAAGTCGAAGCGCACCTTCCCGCCACGGAGCAGGCCATTAGGCGGGTTCGGGAACGGCTGAGCGCGCCTGAACGCGCCTCGCGCTTCGGCGTCCATGAAGTCCAGCCCGCTGTGTTTACGGGTGACCAGCTTCTCGAGGCGCCCCCGCGCGTCGAGGGTGACCCGCAGGACCGTGTGGCGGTCTTTGACACCGAACAGCTTGCCCGTGGGATCGCGGCGCCGGTAGAGGGCGTTGGGGTGCCACTTGCGGCGCACACCGTCTTTCACCCGATAAAAGAAGTCCGAGAACTTGTATTTATCGGCGTTGATGAGCGTCTTGTCGCCAGGTTTGACGTCCTTCAGATAGTCATCGGTGGCCATGGACCCCGTGGCCGCCTGAAGGTTGTTCCGCTCCGCTCTGCTCGAGGTCGAGGGCAAAAACAGGCGGGCCTTGTCGCCATAGTGCAGGACCGACTTCTGAGGGGCCTCCCCTTTGTGCGACCTGGGCAACCGGTCTTTGCGCCGCCTGAGCGCCATCCGCTTCTGCTCGGTCTTCAGGCTGGTCTCACTGGCGCTGTCGGAGTCGGGAGACTGCACCGCCGACACCTTCTTGGGCACGACCTTCCCCGGTCGTCGCGACCGGTTGGGCTTGGCGACGCGCCGGCTGCGTGACTCGTCTTTGGTCCGCGTCGTGCGATCGGCGAGGAGCTTGGGCTTCACCTTCTCCTTCGGATCGGGCGTCGCGCGGTCCTGCACCACCTCGACGATCTTGGCGTCCTCGGGCGGGTCTTCCTGCTGCTCTTCCTCTTTGTCCGGCGGGGTCCGTTTGACCACCCGCCCGGTCATCACCACCTTGCGCGTGCGATCACGATCCACGCGGCCGCTCGCAGTCCCGAAGTCGACCCAGAACCATCCGAACAGAGGTACCTGTAGCAACAGCGCACCTATGCCGATGGGGACGTAACGTCGCCAACCGTGTCGCGGGAGGGTGGTGCTGTTGAATCGGGGCATGCTCACGCTAAGGCTATGCGCGCTCCACGCTGGCCACAAGTTCGGAGCGGAGGACGCAACGTCGCGCCTGTGCAACGCGGCCCGTGGGCCGAGTATTCCAAGGGCGGCCCACGGGCCCCGGTGAGCCCACCTCAGCAGCCAGATGTGGGCTCGCGACGCGCGCTCGACAATCCGCCCGCGAAGCACTGCGCGACCACCCACGGTCGGCCAGCCTGGATCATTGATGACGCTGAGAGGACGTTACGCTCAGGGCACTCGCGCCCTGAGTGGCCGCAGGCACGCGAACGCCGAGGTTAGCAGCGAGCGAGTCGTCTACGCCACCCGAAGAACAGCAGCGCCAGCCCCAGCCACAGGATCGGATGACCGTACCCGTGACCTGCCGAGGCGCAGTCGCTGGTCTCGCCCGGCTGCGTCGGAGTCGTCGGGGGCACCCCGGCGTCCGCGCCAGGCGTCCCTCCGCCGTCGCTGGAGGGGCCATCGTCCGCGGGAGGTGTCGGCGCGTCGAAGCACGCTCCGGACGCGCACACCTGGCCGCCGGCTGCGCAGTCAGTGGTCAGCCGAACCAGGCAGCCGTCACCATCCGCGCCGCAGCTCCACGCGGTGTCGCCGTCGCACCCGCCTTCGCCCGTCGCGCACTGGTCGTCACACGGGGGCTTGCATTGCTGGGACGGGTTGCACTCCAAGCCCGCCTCGCAGGTCCCACAGCTCCCGCCGCAGCCGTCATCACCGCACTCCTTGTTGCCGCAGCTCGGGGTGCAGAAGATCTCGCTGCAACTCCGCGGGAAGTTTCCGCTGGGGTCCTCGGCTCCAGCCTCGGCAGCGCTCTGGCCGCCAGCGCAGTCGTAGAAGCCGGCCCCACTGGACCAACCGCAACCGGCCTGGCAGTCGACCTCGAGGGGCTCGTTTTCCTCACAGTAGTTCATGGTGTCTCCGTCACAGCAGCCGGTGTAGGTCAGCCCGTCGGGACAGTTGTTCACGTTGGTGCACGGCGTCGTGCAGTCGTTGCAGCCGCACTCCCAGGTGGGGCCCCAGCACACCTCGATAGGGGTGCCTCCCGGCTGGCATTCGCCGGTGTAACCATCCGCCGGGCCAACGCACTCGCCATTGTCGCACGTGCCGTCAGCGACCCAGTCGGCGGTCGGAAGATCGGGGACGGTCCGCGTGATGCAGTGGATGGCGCCGGACCAGAAGCTCAGCTCGGTGGAGTCGATATACTGGTGGGTATAGGTCGGCATCGCAGCCTCCCACTCGCTCTGCGCCGTGGCGCGGCTGCCGTCCCAGTCCGGGTATTCCGTCGCGGGCCAAAGGTTCAAGCCGTTGATGAAGGTCGAGTTGATGTAGGTGAAGGGGACCTTGCCGGAGTTGGAGTCGCGGTGCCCGGGCATCACCAGGCGCACCACGTCGAAGCTTCCCCCGCTGGGCTTGACGTAGGCTTCCAGGAAGGCCGCGTTTTCGTCCATCCGCGTCGCGTTGGTCGCCTGTTGCGTGCCACTCGTAAAGGGCGCGCGGTACTCGCCGATCATGACCGTGTCGTCGTCGACGATCTTGAGGTACATGTCGATGTGACCCGTACCGTCATCGGTGATGCTGTTGGTCACGATGGTGTCCGTGCAGCCCAGGTAATTCGCCCAGACCGTGCGGACCTCGTTGGCCAGTGGGTGATTCTGCACCTGGCTCAGGGGCATCGTGCGGATCGACTGGTCGCAGCCACCGTTGTCGCAGCTCATGTAGTAGAGCTGGCGATTACCGGTGATGCAGATGCCGTCGGTGGTGGCCTGGAAGGTGCCGCCCTCCACGCTGAGCGGCATGCGATACATGGTCGCCGCCTCAGGCATGCCGAACTCCGGCAGGTAGCGGGCCAGCGTCGTGGGCACTCCGTCGTCGTACGCGCGCTCGTGATAGTAACGGAAGTCGGCGAAGGCTTGAGTGTTCGTCGCCGTGTCGACGATCGGCAGGGGGCCCGAGTCGATGAACCAGATCGAGTCGGTGACGGTCTGCAGGATCTTGACCTTCGTGTCGATGTCTTGTTGCGGCATCCCGGAGCTGGCGAGGTGGTTTCGGATCGCATCCGCACCGCCATTCTCAGTGATGATCCAGACCTCGGCGACGGTCGCTGAGTGGGTCGCGATGGCAGCCACCGTGGCGGACGCGTTGGTTGAGCTCAGGTAGTAGCTCGGCCACTGCATCACGATGGCCTTCATCGGCTCCCACTCGACCATCGGCCGCACGGTAGCGATGTTGGAGGGGGGCACCGTGATCGCGTAGCGCTCGGGGTTGGCGTAGCGGATGTCGTCGAACTCGTCGGCCTTCAGCGGCGACGGCGACGGGTTCTGCCAGTTGGCCCGGTGAGCTGGCTTGAACCAGGGCGCCGTGGGCATGATGTAGTCGACCTTTCGGCCGTCCGCGGTGGTCAACTTGCCCGTAAGCGTCGGCGCGGCCACCGACGCCAGACCGGCGTTCTCCGAGACTGGCCCCGCCTGCGGCGGCCCGCAGCCCGAGACGAGCAGTCCGATGCTCAAGACAGAGATGCTGAATGTTCTGAACAGGCTCATCGACGAACTCCGAGCGAATGGTGCGCGCACACGGTGGCCCCCCGCATGCCGAAGGGTCCCAGGCTAGGCTTGGGGTTCGAACCAGGTCAAGCCGGTTCGAAGACTCGAACGGCGAAAGCTGTCGCGCCCCGACGCGCTCGGCGACGATGGAGCGCGTCCCTGGGCGTCCGCTGTACGACCCGCCCGCCGAAGCGGTGTTCAGCGAACCCGAGGACGGTGTCTGTAACTCGGTGTACTCTTCGAGCGTCAGCACGTGGGCCACGGTGCGGGAGTGTCGCGCATGTTCCGAAACATCAGGTTGGCGGCCCGGGACGCCCGAGACGTGTTTCGTCACGCTAGAGGCCTCAGGGAGATGGTGCGAGCCGCGGTCCCCGCGCTCCAGAGGCGCCATGTCATGAACGGCCCCCCTTCCAGCGACGCCTCGCCGCGACCCGGCGACGCCACCGAGATCGCGCAGGCCATGCGGCACCTGATGCATCGCCTGCAGTCCGACGCGATCGTTGATGGTCGGGTGGACTACCACGCGCTGCGAGGCTCCGAGACCTACCGCGCGCTCCAGCGCACATCGCTCCTGCTGCGCGCGCTGCGGCCCGAGCATCTGGCCAGTGACCGCCACCGGACCGCCTTTTGGACCAACCTCTACAACGTGCTCGCTATCCACGGGGTGATCGGGATGGGGATCCGCGCGTCGGCGATGGAGATCCCGTCGTTCTTCGCGACGGTGTCGTATACCGTGGGCGACACCGTGCTCTCGCTCGACGACATCGAGAACGGGATCCTGCGCGCCGCCGCCAAGCATCCGACGTCGGGCAAGGCACAGTTTCGACGCGACGACCACGCGCGCAGAGCCTGGGCGGTGCACCGGGCTGACCCGCGGATCCACGCGGCCCTGGTCTGCACGGCCAAGGCGTGTCCACCCGTCGGCTTTTACGACGCGGACCGGATCGACGACCAGCTGAGCCTCGCCGCGCGGGGCTATATCGCCACCCAGGT
>JAAZYN010000470.1 GCA_014239625.1 Myxococcales bacterium
CCCCACGGCCGCTGTCGACAGACGTCATCCACCTTCGGCCGGCGCCACCCTGGCTAGCGGTGCGTCCACCGGACCCGGCTGGATGTGCCGGGGGATCCGATGAGCTGAAGGGGGCGGCGCTGCTCGCTCCGCCTCACCTTGCGAGACGGAGCGGTCGAACGCGAGATCCGCCAGGCCGTTCGTCGCTGGCGACGCGGGTGAACGCTGCCGTAGCGTCGTGACCTCACAGGTCGCGCGACGCCGCCAGCGGCTGCAAAGAACAAGGAGGTCGCGTTCGGCCGTGCTGATGTCGGAGTCAGGCCATCAGGCGCTTGCGGTCGGTCAACCAGCCATGCTTGCGGAACCACGCGACGGTGTCCTTGAGGCCGTCCTCCACGTCCGGGTAGTCGAACGCGAAGCCCGTCGCCTGGGCCTTGCGGTTGCTGAGCCAATAGCTGGAGCTGACGTAGGTCGCGCTCTGGATCTCGAACACCCGAACCCGCGGCACGCCCAGGCGCTTGTGCAGCCAGCTCCATGTGGTGGCGCCAGCGATCATCAGCGGGCGCAGGCCCTGCTGCTTCAAAAACGGGATCCCGCCCATCGATCGACCGCAGAGCAGCGCGATGTATTGCAGGAAGTCCCAGTACGACACGACGGAGTTGTCGACGACATTGTAGTCTTCGCCCAGCGCGTCCTCGCGATCGGCGATGAACACCGCAAAGCGCGCGAGGTCGTCGACGTGGACCGACGTGGAGATATAGTTCTTCGCGTCCTTCGGGATCGCGGGGAGCCAGCCGTTGGCGATGGTCAAGATGATGCCGCCGTGGCCATAGCTGGAGCCGGGGCCATAGATCGGCGCCGGCCGAATCACGGTCAGCGGGAGCGAACCCTCACGCGCCGCGCGCCACACCAGCTGCTCCTGCTCCCACTTGGAGATCGAGTAGTCGTTGACCAGGTGGGTCCCCGTTGGCCCCGACGCGCCCTCCGGCGCGTTCTTGGGTGACGGCGAACTCTCCGTAAATGGGACGTTCACCTTCTGGCCGTCTTTCGCCGTGTAGGGCTTGCCGAAGACCCCGCAGGTCGACCAGTGGACGAACCGCTCCAGCTTCACGCCGGAGGCGTCCAGCGCGGACAACAGGTTCCGAGTCCCGTCCACGTTGATCGAGCGCAGCAGCTCCAATGACGCGCTGTAGTCGTAGAGCGACGCAGTGTGAAACACCCGATCGGGCGTGCGCTCGAACAGCGTCTCCAAGCTCTTGGGGTCGAGCAGGCTCGCGCCGATGAGCTCCAGGTTCGGGTGGTCCAGCGGGATCCCCGCAGAGACCATGTCGGCGCGAACCCGAGCGTCGGCCAACCTCGATCCGAGATCGGTCCCAATGACCCGCTCACCCGCGTCGAGCAGCCGCGCGATGACGTGGCTTCCGCTGAAGCCAAAGGCCCCGGTCACCAGATTGGTACGTACCATCGCTTACTTGTATGCCAATCAGCTCGCTTTCGCCAGCCCAGCAGCTCGCGCAGATGGAGCGCCGCGCACCTTGAGTAGCCGCTCCAAAAGCTCCTCGATGGCGTCCGTACTCAGCTGCTCGGCCTTCGCCAGATCGATCAACGTGCGGATCCCGAACTCGGTCTGGTCGCCGACCTTGAGGAAGTGCTTGCGGAAGAAGCTCTCGACGTCCACGGGCGCGACCAGTGGGAGCAGGCGCGTCACCACCCCGACCATCCAAGGCCGAAACAGGCGCATCGACAGAGGGATCGACACGCCATGCCTTGTCGCCGCCAACGCATGGGCCTGTTTGATGGCGCCATGGGTGAGCCGCATGAGGTCGCGATCGGCCTGCATGGTCTTGAACGACCAACCCGACACCTCCAGGGCGACCATGTGAAACTGCAGCATGGGCGCGCCGAAGGCCATCTGGACGTGGACGCTGTCGACCGCTTTGGACCGGAGGCCCCCTTTGTTCAGCGCGTCCACGATCTCAGCGGTTCGTGTGCGGGGGCCGCTGAACGTCATCTTGGTCATGGGCGGCACCCAATAGACCATCCCCGGCGCCGGCAGCGTCTCGCCGGGCAGCGGCCCTGGATAGCTCAACAGCCCGATCAGGCCGCTGACCACCTGCTCTGGCGCGAAGCGTTCACAGATGTAAGCGTAGTCTTCGGCGCCGGGGGTCAAGTTGACCAGCGTCGCGTCGCCGATCCCGGCCGCCAGCTCATCGAGCCAGTTGCCCTTGCGGAGCGCCGTCGAGGACAGGCAGATCACGACCACGTCCCAGCTCTCGTTCAAGGCCGTGGGCATATCGCTGAAGACCCCGAAGCCGTCGAATCGCTGCGGCGCAGCGCGCGGTGTCCGGCGGTTCATGGGGTAGAGGTCGAAGCCCGCTCGCGCCTCGTCGGCGTACGCTTCCCTCACGAAATATCCTACCTCCGCCCCGCCGCGTTGAAAGTGGTAGCCGTAGGCTTGACCGACGGCGCCGGCGCCGATGAGCAGAACTCGCTTCGTCATCGTTGATGTCCTGAGAGTGCGGGTGAGGTGTTGCGTGCCGGAGGTGCTAGTGGGCACCGTCGGCGCCGCGGTCAAGGGCGTGGCAGGGCGCTCGGGGAGCCGGCCGCTTCAGGGGCTGGCGCAGAGGTCGGGGACACCTGCCGGCAAGGGCGGGGTGCGCGGCCGCTCGTCGCGTCCGCGCAGCCGTCCACGTCAGCCGTCGGGAAGTGCAGGGTCGGGGCCGCCCTCAGCTTGCGGGTACGTCAGGGCGCGCCCGCTGCGACACAGTGGCCACTGGGGGCCGCTTTGCACGCTCTCGCGGGCCCCTTACATGCGTCGGTGGAGGAGCAGTCGGCGTCGGTCTTGGCTACGCACCCTTGCCCGTCGCTCAGCGAGCAGGCGCCGTGCGTCTGGCAGCGCTTCGACGCTTTACAATGGGCGTCGCTGCGCGCCACGCAGATACCCTCTTGGCTCAACGCGCAGTATCCGAAGACCTTGCACACGGTGGCTTGGGCGCAGTCGGCGTCGTCTCGCACGTGGCACCCCCCGGCCTCATTCAGGCCGCATTGGCCGTCATTGGTGCAACAGGCCGCGGCGCCGCAGTGGGCCGCGGAGGAGGCCTTACAGCCGCCATCGACCGCCGCGCATTGTCCGTGGCTCAAACATCTCGTCGACGCCGCGCAGTCACCGTCGGCCTCCGCTACGCACTCCTGGTCGACGGAGGTACACGCGCCCTGTTGGCGGCACACCATCGACGAGCGGCACCGCTGGTCGTCGGCCGCTACGCACGTGCCGTCCAGGGCGAGGCACCTGCCGAAGGTCTTGCACAGCTGCCACCGGTCGCAGTCCGCGTCGTCTCTGACCACGCAGCGTCGCTGCTCGGGCTCCACGGAGCATCGGCCCAGGGTCTTGCATGTCTGCGCTGATCGGCAGTCAGCGTCGACTTTGGCCACGCACTCCCCTTCGACGGCGCTGCACCAGCCCTCGTCCAGACAGTTTGCGGCTCGCGCGCAGTCGTCGTCGCTGGTCGCCTGGCAGCGACCCTGCTTGGCCACACATTGTCCCGACTTGGTGCATATCGTGGCCCACCGGCAGTGATCGTCGTCTCGCGCCGCGCACTTTTCGTCGACCACGACGCACAGGCCCAGATCCCGACACATAGACGTCGCTTTGCAGTCCTCGTCAGCGACGGCAACGCACACCCCGGCGCGGGCGCTACAGAGCCCGAACAGCTTGCACCGGGTGGAGGCCCTGCACGCGTCGGGGCTCATCGCCGCCGGCTGCGACGTCGCCGGCGGCGCCACCTCGGGAGCGGCCTTCGGGGGCGCCTCCGGGGCGTCGCTGCTGTCGTCTTTGCAGCCTGCGGCGGCGGACCCGAAGGCCAACGCGATCATCGAGGCGCAGCTGGTCGCTGCACGCGGACAGTGAGAGCGGCGATGGAGGTCCCCTGCGCGAGGTCCGGTGGGCTCGTCGTCGCCGCACTAGGCGTGGCGCTCGTGCTGCTTCCTGCGTGCGGCAGAGTGGTCGAACCCGTGGAGCAGCAGGCAGCGGGGCTCCCTG
>JAAZYN010000471.1:0-3717 GCA_014239625.1 Myxococcales bacterium
CCGAAGGTTGCAGCCGAAGTCTGGTGAGAAATGCGGGCTAGTGTCGTTGCTCTACCCCCTCGGTGGGTGGCCCGGAGTGTTGGGGCGACGACCGCTCGACCAGATCATTGGCGGCACCTCAAGCGAGACCCACGAGGCGTCGCGCGGACGTGGGTGGGGCGGACGGCCAGGCGGGTGACGCCGGGCTCGACAGCCGCTGGGGGCATGCGCCCGTCAACGCAGCGGATCCGCCGGGTGCAAGCGCAGCGGCGTATGTGATCCGGGCGAGTGCCGGCCTGGGGGGTACGGGGCTTCGAGACCACCGCGGTTTGCTCCCTGCCAAGGCGCGCGGACACCCGATTGGCGTAGGTCACGTCAAGCCCGACGAACGGAGGTACGGGGCAAGCGAGCGAGGTGTCGTTCTGTGGACCTTTCATACCGGGCGTGGGGGTCCTGTATGGCACCCTCGAGCCGCGCCATCCGGGGATCTCTCGGCCGAGCGCGCACCGTGCTCCTCCTCGCGCGGAGGCTGCTACTCCTTTGTCGTCGCGCCTCGAACCGCACCGAGACGCTCGCCAATGGCGCAGCGCGCCGTCCCACGCAGGCGACGAGCGGGGCCGCCGATTGGCCGCCCCACCTGAGCGCCGAGATGGGGGTATCATGGCCGCGCCGAGACAGCCCCCCCGGCTGTGCTGGGTGCCAGCGTGAGCTCGCTGACACCGTCCTGGAACTTGATCCGCGCGAGCATCAGCCTCTCCTGATGATTGACGGTGTCGATGGTCGCCTGCTGCACGCGCTGGCTCACTTCCTTGAGCTTCTTGGTGAGGTGCTTCATCAGAGAGCCGCCCGTCTTGACGGCCTTGAGGCTGACGATCTGCGTGTGAAGCTCGTTCATGCGACCCCGGAATTCGCCGACGCGTTCCCGCAGGCTGGCGATGTGGTCCCGGTGCTTGGCCATCTCGCCCCAGACCTTGAGGAGCTTGCGCATGGGCTCTACGAAGCGACCTTCGCCGCGGCCGTCGGCCAAGAAGAGCTTGACCAACCCCACACCCACCCCGGTGCGCAAATCGACGGTCCGGCGAAGAGGGGTGGCCTCGACGATGGTGAACGTCTTGGTCTCACCTTTCTTCATCACGACCTCGAACAGATGGGACTCACCGAGCCGCTCATACAGGCGCGGGCTGCCGACAAGCTTCCAGCCCTTGCGGACCCGGTGGCGGATGTAGACCCGCGCGCTGCGGTGCAGCCGGTTGGTGACGGTCAGGACGGTCTTTCGGGAGTGCTGCACCTCGGCCGTCAGAACACCGCGTTGCAACGTAAGGAGGCGGGATATACGGTCGCTGCTCGAACCCTCTCGGCTGACCACCACCTGCCGGTCCAACGCAAACGGGATGATGGCCGTCGACGCCGGGGGGATGGGATTTGTCATGCCCTCACCGATGAACTTGCTCGCTCCGTACACCGTGACGGGGCCACTCTCCAAGGTCGACTGCGTCGGGTTGCGAAAGCGCACCGCCTTGAAAGCAAAGCGCGCGTTGCCGCGCGCGCCGTCAGCGGCGTAGAGGTAGACCTGCTCCCCCGCCGCCTCCTTCTGAAAGATCGACACCATCGCAGACGCGCCCTTGGTCACGGTCATCGGACGCTTGCTCTCGAAGTGGCTCTCGCCGACCGGCCGACCGTCCTCCCGTGATGCGCTGGCGGAGACGGCCTCCTCCACCACCCGCACGCCGCCTGCGTGGTCGCCAGCTGCCGCTTGTCGTGACACGACGCGCAGACGCGCCGGCGCCACCCCGTATTTGATGAGCTTATTGCGCAGCATGTTGGCGCGATCCTGAGCACGCGCCCGGCCACCTCGTTCGCCCGCTCGGTTCAGGCCCTCGATGACGACCTTTCCGAAGCGACGGTTGAGCTGCGCCGCCAGCCGCTTCACCTTCTGCTCGGCGCTGCGGTTTTTGGCGGCGCGCGCGGCGTGACGGTCACTCGGCTTGTCCCGTCCGCCGAAGTCGTCGCCCTGCACCATGTCTGGATGCCCTTCGGCGCGCGGAATATCTCCGTCCTTGAGGGTCAGCTCGAGCCGCCTGGCCTGCCTCGTCCCGCCCTTGCCTTGACCGTTCAAGACACCGCCGGTTGGAGGGGCCTTGGCGAACTTCAACGTGTCCCGCAGCTCGTCGCGATGAACCGTGCGCACGCTGCGAAGGTCGTAGCGAAATGACAACGCGGAGCTCGAACCGACGCCCACGCGGACGGCCTTCCAGTCCTCGCCCGAGGTGTTGTCGACGATAGCCCAGCCTTGAATCTTCACCTTGCCGTCCTTGCCGACGACGACGCGGTAGGTCGGCTTCCAGGCCGGTGACTCGGTGATGTACGTCAGGACGGCGTCATGCGGCCCTTTCCCCGGCAACTGAATGGTCATCTCGACGGTGCTGCCGCGACTCGCTCCCCGGGTAGGATAGCTCACCGGCAGGGTCTTGCCCGTCTTGGCGTCAACGACCGTCAGGCTCTTGAGGAAGTCGTCGACTTTGTCGACGGGCACCTCGAGCGTGATCGTCGACTCGCGCACCTTCGCGCGCCGCTCGTAATAGGCGATCCCGTTTCGATAGACGACGACCCGGCCAAGCGCCGTGTCGCTGTCCACATACGAGCTGTAACTCGAGCAGCCAGGGGCGGCGACGCCGAAGCTCACCAGAGATAGAGCGAGTGCCAGGGCTCGATGGGTTTGCATGCGACGGTTCTCCGCTTTTCAGGCGTCGCGCGGTGTGGCTCGGCGCGGGTAAGGCTTTGGTACGGCCAGGATACGTGTTGGGTCTGAATTTTTCACCGGACCTGATCCACGGGTAGCTCGAGCTGTCTCGGGGCCTCGCGATCGCGCAGCGCCCCCACGCTCACACCGATGAGGCGGATCGGCCGGGCGCCCACCTGGGTTCCACCAGTGACGAGCTCCATAGCAGCCTCGCGGATGACCTCGGGGTCGCTCGTGGGTGACGACAAGGTCGTGCTACGCGTGATGGTGGTGAAGTCCGAGTAGCGCACCTTGAGGGTCACTCGACGTCCCGACGCCTCTATCCTCGACAAGCTCTCGGCCACCGCACCGGCTTGCTTGGCGATCACGCGCTCCACCACGTCGATGTCGTGGACATCCGTCGAGAACGTCCGCTCCGCCCCCCGACTCTTGGGATCACGCCGCGATTGAACGGTCCGCGGGTCGTGCCCCTGGGCGAGGCAATGCAGCATCACACCATAAGAACCCAGCTGCCGCTCCAACAACGACGCCTCCACCAGGCGGACATCCGCGCAGGTGACCAGCCCCATGTCGCGTAGGCGTTTGGCCGTCGCGGGCCCGACACCCCAGATCTTGGTCAGCGGCAGCGGCGCGAGGAACGCTGAGACCTGCTCGGGGGCGACCACCAAGAGCCCGTCGGGTTTGCGCATGTCACTGGCGATCTTGGCGATCAGCTTGCTCGGGCCGACGCCAGCCGATGCCGTCAGGCCGGTCTCCGCGAGGATCCTGGTTTTCACGACCAGCGCCACATCGCGCGCCAGCTGCAGGCCGAGGCAGTTGCTGGTGACATCGAGATACGCCTCGTCCAGGCTGAGGCCTTCGACGAGCGGTGTGACCTGACGGAAGATGTCGAAGATGGAGCGCGACACCTCTCTGTAGCGGTCCATGCGAGGTCGCACGAAGACCAGATGGGAGCACAGCCGGCGCGCCTGCGCGCAAGGCATCGCTGATCGGATCCC